>JBAPMW010000828.1:0-2898 GCA_049278815.1 Hyphomicrobiaceae bacterium | reverse complement strand
CATCATCTGTGATCCGGCGGGCGCAATCCGGCTCGTCAACCCGTCCTTCACGCACGTATTCGGCTACTCGGAAGCAGAGGTGCTGGGCGAGAGCATCGCCGGTCTGTTCGAGAGCCCGGAAACATGGAACGGCTTCTTTGCGGCGCAGGCGGAGCCAAGAGAGGCGAACGCCAAGGGCAACCAGGCGCGGTTCCGCCGCAAGTCAGGCGAGGTGTTCCCCGCGGAGACGGTTGACGGCGCCATTGTCGGCAGCAGCGGCAGCGCGCTCGGGCGCCTGGTGCTCATCCACGATGTCACCGCGGAGCGCCAGCAGGAGGCGATATTGCTCCAGGCCCAGCGCATGGAGGCGGTCGGCCAGCTCACCGGCGGCGTGGCGCACGACTTCAACAATCTGCTGACCGTGATCCTCGGCAACATCGAGCTGCTCGAGCCTAAGCTCAAGGACGATCTGTCGCAGTCGCTCGCCGGCGAGGCGCGCGAGGCAGCGGAGATGGGAGCCCGCCTCACCGACCGGCTGCTCACCTTCGCCCGCCGCCAACGGCTGGAGACGAAGAGCCTCAACCTCAACGAGTTCGCCCTTGGTCTGACCGAGCTGCTGCGCCGCACCATCGGTGCGCCGATCGACCTTTCCACCTCGCTCGCGCGCGACTTGTGGCCGACCATGGCCGACCCCGCGCAGGTCGAAAATGCGGTCTTGAACCTGGTCCTCAACGCTCGCGACGCCATGCCCGAGGGCGGCCGCCTCGTGATCGAGACCTTCAATGCCACGCTCGATGATGCCGACATCGCGAGTGCTCCGGGCATGACCCCTGGCGACTACGTCGTGCTCTGTGTGGCCGACACCGGCCACGGCATGCCGCCAGAGGTTCGGGCGCGCGCGTTCGAGCCGTTCTTCACCACCAAGGCCGCCGGCAAGGGTAGCGGGCTGGGGCTCGCCACCATCTACGGCTTCGCGCACCAGTCCGGCGGCAGCGTCACCATCTACAGCGAGGTCGGCAAGGGCACCACCGTGAACATCTATCTGCCGCGCGCCGGGGAGCGCAACGAACGAGAGGCCCCGACCGCCGTACCGGCCATGGACGCCGGCAGGGGCGAGACCGTGCTCGTGGTGGAGGACGATGACCACGTGCGCCGCCTCACGGTCCTGCGCCTCACAGAGCTCGGCTATTGCGTTCTGGAAGCCAGCCACGGCGCCGCTGCGCTCACGATCCTGTCCGAGACACCCGACATCGACATCGTGTTCTCCGACCTCGTCATGCCGGGCGGCATCTCGGGGTTCGATCTCGCCCGGCAGGTGCGCGAACGCTACCCGCGCGCGCTCGTCATCCTGACGTCGGGCTATTCGGCCGAGCTGCTCAATCAGGCCGAGGTGGCCGAGCTCGGTCTCAAGGTGCTGCGCAAGCCCTACCGCCAGGCCGAGCTTGCCCGCGCCTTCCGTGCCGCGCTCGCCGGGCGCGCTCGCCGTCCGGGCTCAGCGCCCTGACCTCACATCCGCGGCAAAAGTGTAGCCTACGCCGCGCACGGTCTTGATCAGCCGGGGGCTTTCGGGATCGGCCTCGACCTTGCGCCGCAGCCTGACCACCAGGTTGTCAATGCTGCGATCAACGGGGCTCCAGTCGTGTCCGCGCAACAGGTCCATGATCTGGTCGCGGGACAGCACGCGCTTGGGATGCGTGGCGAACGCCCTGAGCAAATCGAACTCGCTCGTCGTGAGCTCGCAGCTCTGGCCCGCAGGCGATCTCAGCTCGCGCTTGGCCACATCGAGCACCCAGCCCTCGAACGTCAGCCGCTCGTCCTTGGCCGCGGCGTCAGGCCCTCCCGGTCTGCTGCCGGTGCGCCGCAGCACGGCGCGCACCCGCGCCAGCACCTCGCGCACATGGAACGGCTTGGCGATGTAGTCGTCGGCACCGAGCTCCAGCCCCACCACCCGGTCGATGGTGTCGCCCTTGCCGGTCACCATGATGATCGGGACGTCGGAGCGCGCGCGGATCTCCCGGCCCACCGTAAGACCGTCGCCGTCAGGCAGGTTGAGGTCGAGGGTGACGAGATCGAACGAGCCGGCGCCCAACAGTTTCACGGCCTCAGCGCCGGAGGCGGCCTCGGTGACTCGATAGCCCTCGCCCTCGAAACAGCGGCGCAGCAAGAGGCGCACCTTGGCATCGTCCTCAACGATCAGGATGTGGCTCGTCGACTCCTTGACCATCACGACCCCGGTGTGCAGTGGAAGAGCGTGCAGCGAACGGATCGAAGCATACTCCATACAGTTCATTACAAGCCTGCGATCGGCGCAAGACATCGATCTGGTGGGATGCTCCGGCAGTGCAGTCCCGGACGCATGAGGGTGCCGGGCCTGCCCAACCTGGAAGGCCCCGACCTGTGCCCAATCGGACCCGGACTGATCCAAGTCAAAGCGCACGGCCGCCACAGGCTCCATCCCGTTACCAGATCGCAATCGGGCCAGTGGGCGCAGTGACCATAGCACGCACGAACAAGGTTCGCCTCGTAGTGGGACTCTTCAGCAGCGCCGAAGAGCTGGCGCTCGCGCTCGCCGATCTCAGGGCTCGGCGCTTGGCGCCAGCCCAGATCCGGGTGATTTCGCAGTCCGAAGCCCTGGACGGCGCTCTCACCAAATGGCCGGTTGAGCGAGATGCCCGAGGTTTCACCGCTTGGGTCGTTTGCCGGCCCGCCGAGGGGGCCGTGCCTTGGGCGCTCAGCACGACTGGCCAAAATCCGAACCAGGCAGCCGGGCAGGATGCGCATGCTCTGCTGGGTCTGCATCATTGGGCGCTGCGCCGGCAGGCGCAGCAGCTCGACCGCCACCTCCGTGCCGGCGGCGCGCTGTTGCTGATCGAGCCCCACACCGACGCCGAGGAATGGGAGGCCTGCACGGCGCTGTTG
>JBAPMW010000827.1:0-6147 GCA_049278815.1 Hyphomicrobiaceae bacterium | reverse complement strand
CCGCATGGATCGCCTGATCCTCGTTATGACGCTGGCGCTCTACTGGGCTGTCTCGACCGGCATGTGGGCGGCGAGGAACGCGGCACTTCCCGCCGAAAAAAAGCGCCCGGCGCTGCTCCCAAGAAGGTGGCTCGCAGCCTGACCTCGTTCTTCAAGCGCGGCTTGCGACGCATCCAGACCTGCCTGCAGAGCCTATGTGGGCTTCCCGCCCTCTGGTCGGTCTGGAGAAACTGATGGATGGTGAGGATCAAGGGCTCGTCGTTCTTGGCGTTGACGCCGAATCCGCGTTCGTGCGGTGCAACAGGATTGTCGGTGATGACCTTGTCATCGATGTCCCGGAGCGCGGTCAGGTCCGGCGGGAAACAACTGGGGCCTCCGGCAAACGTGCACGAGCCGGCAGTTTCGCATTGCCCGCGGACATATTGGAGCGGGTTGGGGAGGAAATTCGGGGCGCCCACTTCGGGGGGCAGCGCGGCCCGATTCAATCGATGGCACCGGCACCCGCGCGAGGGGTTGCTTGATCTTCGTCAAGGCACCAGGCTTCTGCGGCCTGACAAACAACGACACAAGGTTGGGCAGGGAGCAAAGTGGCCGAGTTCATCGCAGGAGAGTGCAAGTGGCTGAAGAGAGGAAGGCCTCCAGGACGTCGCCCAACCTGCTCGATCAGTTCGCAATGGCGGCATTGACCGGGATCTATTCCGCGCGCAGGGATACTGCGCAAGCAGGCGCAGGCGGACACGTGCCAAGCGAAGCGGCGAGGATGGCGTATGAGGCCGCCGAAGCCATGCTGAAAGAGCGTGAGAAGCGCGAGGTTGACTAACCTTGCTCAGCTAGCCGCGCCCCAATCCGATAAGGGCAAAGAGACTCGGTACGGGTCCGTTACGCCTCGATCATGCATCGGCATGTGAGCTCGGCGAGCGCCCAGGTGAGCAGCGCAGCCAACATGACGGCGACCAGCGTTCCGGCGCCGAGGGAAACCAGGCCGAGCAGTGCGCGTAGTGCTGGCAACGCCGGTGCGCCTCGCCTCGATGTATCCCTTGCCCCTGACGATGAGGGTGCCGCAGAGGAGCTCCTGCCCACGGTCCTTGTCGACGGGAGCGATTCACCCGTGATGATCGAGTCGTCGGTGGCGACGCCTTGGCCGAAGGCGAGCGTACCGTCGGCTGGTATGCGGTCGCCGGCCTCGATGCGCGCAAGGGTGCTGAGGGGTATTGGGTGCTCGGCCTTTCGACGAGGACTGTGCCGGCCCGATCGCATTACGATCGGTCTGACGAGACCGGTATGATTTTCGTCGGCTTTCTCCTGTTCTTTGATACGCTGAAGGAGGGCATCGGGGACACCATCCGCGACCTGGCAGGGCTCGGCATCGCCGTCAAGATCATCACCGGCGACAACCGCTTCGTGGCAGCCCATGTCGCGGAAGCCATCGGGCTCGATGCCAAGCGCATGCTCACCGGTGCCCAGCTCAACCGCATCAAGGACGAGGCCTTGTGGCATCTGGCCGAGACCACGCACCTCTTCGTCGAGGTCGATCCGCAGCAGAAGGAGTGGATCGTGCGTGCTCTGCAGAGGAGGGGCCATGCCGTCGGCTTCATGGGTGACGGCATCAATGATGCGCCGGCCTTGCATGTGGCCGATGTCGGCGTCTCGGTCGATCAAGCCGCCGACGTGGCGCGAGAGAGTGCGGACGTTGTCCTTCTGCGCCGGGACCTCAACGTGTTGAAATCGGGCGTCCTCGGTGGCCGGCGCACCTTCGCCAACACGCTCAAGTACATCGCCATCACCACCAGCGCCAACTTCGGCAACATGGTGAGCATGGCGCTGGCGACCCTGTTTGTGCCGTTCCTGCCGCTGCTGCCCAAGCAGATTCTGCTCAACAACTTCGTCTCCGACTTCCCTTCAATCGCCATCTCCACCGACAACGTCGATCCAGAGGTGAGCGAAGGCGCCCAGCGCTGGAGCATTGCGAGCGTGCGCCGGTTCATGGTCGTGTTCGGGCTTGTGAGCACGGCCTTCGATCTGCTGACTTTCGTGGTGCTGCTCAAGGCATTCGGGGCGGGCGAGGCGCTGTTCCAGAGCACCTGGTTCGTCGTCTCCCTGCTGACCGAGGTTGCGGTGGTGCTGGTGTTGCGGACCCACCTGCCTTGCTTCAGGAGCCGGCCCAGCCGACTGCTGATCGCCTCAACGCTGGTCGTGGGCATTGTGGCGCTGACGCTGCCCTTCCTGCCGCCCGTGGCGCGCGTGTTCGACTTCGTGCCGCTGCCCTGGCCACTGTTCGCGGCAGCGATCTTCATCGTGCTGCTCTACGTGGCGGCAACGGAGCTGATCAAGCGGCAGTTCTACGGTGCTCCGGTGAGAGCGCAGCCGGGCGCCGCGTCCACGCTGTGACGCGCAGCCTAGTAGGGCTGATCGCGCACATGCAGCTTGAACAGCAGGCGCGACAGCAGCATCTCACCGACGGTGAACAGCGCCACGATCACGGCGATATCAACAAGCGTAAGCGCCAGAAGGTTCTTGCAGATGAGCGCCGGGAGCAGCGCCTCCGGGACCTGGTCGAGGATGAGCGCCCTGCTGCTCGAGGGCAGGCCCATCCGGCGCTTTATGAAGCTCGAGCCGAGGTCCCCGGCCATGGCAGCGACGCCGGCGAGAAGGCCTGTCGTCCACGCGAACCCCAGGGCCGGCGCGCTGAGGGTCGTCGCCACGACTGAGACGACGAGGCCACGCAGCGTCTTGGACGGTCCGAACAGAGGGCGGCCGTCACTAAGCGTCGTCCCGCCGTCGATGGGGGAAGGGAGGAACCCTGCCAGCAGCTTCTTGGCGAAGACCGGCGTGCCATTGGCCATCGTCAGCAGCACGAGGAACTTGATCACAAGGTCGAGCTGCATCGCCAGCGCTACGCTCCTTGATAGAAAAGGGGGTTCCGAAACCAGAGGCAGGCGTACGGCTTCAGCGCGCCAGCCAGGTTGACCTTCATCAATGCCCAGCGAGTCCGCACGTTCGACGGTGCCGGCGGTGGCAAAGGTGAGGGTCGGGAGCGGAAAATGGCAGCCGCACCAGGCAGGACACGGCCCATCCTTGTGACGGGAGCGCTCGGCCAGATCGGCACCGAGCTGGTGCCGGCGCTGCGCCGGCGCTATGGCGACGAAACAGTCATCGCCTCAGACCTGCGGATGCTCCCTGCAGGAGCACCCGCTACAGGACCGCATGAGCACCTGGACTGCACCGACCTCAGGCAGCTGGCCGAGCTGGTGCGCCGGCACGACGTCGGCACGATCTATCATCTGGCAGCCCTCCTTTCGGCCATCGCAGAGGCCAAACCCCAGGTCGCCTGGAGCCTCAACATGGGCAGCCTCTACAATGTGCTCGAGGTCGCCCGGCAGTATCGCGCCCGCGTGTTCTTCCCAAGCTCGATCGGGGCGTTCGGGCCGGCAACCCCTCAGGAGCGCACGCCACAGGTGACGATCCAGCGTCCCACCACGATCTACGGCATCACGAAGGTCGCTGGGGAGCTTCTGTGTGACTACTATGCCCACAGGTTTGGTGTCGACGCGCGCGGACTGAGGCTGCCTGGCTTGATCTCCCACGCAGCGCCACCCGGAGGCGGGACGACCGACTATGCCGTGGAGATCTTCCATCAGGCCGTGCGGTACCGGCACTATAGCTGCTTCCTGGCCGCCGAGACGCGGCTTGACATGATGTACATGCCGGACGCGATCCGCGGCATGATCGGGCTGATAGAGGCCGATGGCGGCCGGCTTCGGTTCCGCAACGCCTACAACGTGACGGCGATGAGCGTGACGCCCGCCGAGCTCGCCGACGAGATCCGAAGGCACATTCCCCAGTTTGCCATCGACTACCACGTTGATCCGGTGCGGCAGGCGATCGCCGAGAGCTGGCCCCGCTCGCTCGACGACACGGCAGCCCGGACCGATTGGGGCTGGTCGCCTAAGTTCGATCTGGCGGCGATGACAAGCGATATGCTCGATCGGGTTCGGTCAAGGATCGGCGGTGGGCGCGCCAGTTAAGAAAGGTGTTGGAGTCGAGACATGCCCACACTCGGGCTGGAGACGGTTCTCAATGAGCGCCTCAAGGAGCTTGAGCGCTCCGGCCGGCTCAAGGGCGAGGAAAGCGTGATCGCGGGCGTCATTCCGGCCGGGAACGGCAAGGGACCGCGCTATCTGCTCAAGGGACACGGAGATCGGCCTTTCGTGCGCATGAATTCCAACGGCTACCTGGGCCTGGCCTTGAACGGCAAGGTCAGGGCTGCCGAGGAGGACGCGGTGCGCCGATACGGAACCGGACCAGGGGCGGTGCGGTTCATCAGCGGCACATGGGAGCCGCACGTGGCTCTGGAGCACGGGCTCGCAGCATTCCACAATCGCCCAGCGGCGATGCTGTTGAGCTCCGCCTACGCGAGCGTCATGGGAATTTTGCCCCCGCTGATTAGCGAGCGCACGGCTGTCATCTCCGACGAGTTCAACCACAACTGCATCATCAACGCGATCGCGCTGGGGCGGCCAAGCGAGAAGCGCATCTACCGTCATCTCCAAATGGAGGAACTCGAACGCCACTTGACGGAGGCGGCACGGTCGTGCTCGCGGGCCATCATCGTCACGGATGGTGTCTTCAGCATGCGCGGTGACCATGCCCCGCTGGAGCGCATTCGCGATATCGTCGACAGGTTCGACTCTGCCTTTGCCGAGAACGTCCTCCTGATCGTCGACGATTCGCACGGCGTCGGCGCGCTCGGACCAACTGGTCGCGGCACCGAAGAGGTCACCCGCACCGGCGCTGCCGACCTGCTCGTGGCGACGCTCGGCAAGGCGTTCGGCGTTAACGGCGGCTACGCCGTCGCTAGTGACACAGTCATCCGGTTTCTGCGCGAGACGTCGCCGTTCTACATCTACTCGAACCCTATCACGCCGGCCGAAGCTGCCGCAGCGCTTGCGGCCGTTGGGATCGTCAACGGTCCCGACGGCCGTGTGTTTCTTCAGCACCTGCGCGCGATGACTGAGCGCTTCAGGCACGGCCTTGCGGACCTCGGATTGGAGACGCTGGCGGGCGAGCACCCGGTCGTGCCGCTGATGGTGCGGGACACGGAGCGCACGTCCCGCATTGTAAGGCACCTGCGCGATGAGGGCATTCTGGCGACGGGGCTCAACTACCCCGTCGTTCCCAAGGGCGACGAAGAGGTCCGCTTCCAGATCTCGGCCGACCACACGGCTGCGGACATCGATGAGACGCTCGCTGCGCTGCGGCGCTTGCCGCGATAGCAAAAGGGTGTCAAAGCCATGCCCTACGCATCCAACGACGATCTCCCCGTAGCCGTCCGGAGGCACCTGCCGGAGCATGCGCAGGATATCTTTCGCGAGGCCTTCAACAACGCGTGGCGCACCTATGGCGCACGCGAGCCCTATCGCCGCGAGGAGATCGCGCACCGTGTCGCCTGGGCGGCGGTGAAGAAGAGCTACCGGAAAGTCGGCGACGATTGGGTCCCGTACGGTCGTTAGCGCGGCAGCGTATCACCAGCACCAGCAGCGAGCCTGAACCCGGCGCGAGCGACCTTAGGATGCGTCGGGAAGCCAGCAGCGCAGCTCGTCGATCCAGGCTTGCGCATCGGCGTCGCTCGGCGCACGCCAATCGCTCCGGGGAGAGAGGGAGCCGCCGGAACCCACCTTGGGGCCGTTCGGCATGGCCGACCTCTTGAACTGACTGGTCTTGAAGAAGCGTAAGAGGAAGACCTCGAGCCATCGGCCAATCGTCGGCAGATCGTAGGCAACGCGTTCCTCGGCCGGGGTCGTCTCCGGCCAGGACCCGGTGCTCGCTTCACGCCAGGCATTCCACGCCATGTACGCCACCTTGCTCGGTCGGAACCCGAAGCGGCTCAGGTAGTAGAGGTGGAAATCCTGCAGCGCATAGGGGCCGACCTCAGCCTCGGCGCTCTGCACGGCTCCCGCGACGGAGGGTGGAATGAGCTCGGGAGAGATCGGGGTGGCAAGGATCGCCTCCAACGCCGTGCAGGTCTTGCCGTCGAATTCGCCGGCTTCGATCGCCCAGCGGATGAGGTGGCGGATCAGGGTCTTGGGCACGGAAGCGTTGACGTTGTAGTGGGACATATGGTCGCCGACGCCGTAGGTGGTATAGCCG
>JBAPMW010000826.1:0-4174 GCA_049278815.1 Hyphomicrobiaceae bacterium | reverse complement strand
GATCCCATCTCCCCGCTCTTGCGGGGAGAGGGTTAGGGTGAGGGGCAGCCACAGGGGAAAGCCCTTCCACGAGGGGCTTCGAGAAGGCACAGTTCCGAGCAGACCGCCGCTGATAGGCTGGCGCCCTTTGCTGCCCCTCACCCCAACCCTCTCCCCGTCGTCCTCGGGACCATTGTGGCGAGGTGGCCCGGGTGGATGGCCCGAGGGCGGCGGGGAGAGGGGGCTCCTGATCGGCTGAAACCTCATTCCGGCGGCGCCCCCGTCATGTGCCGCACCCAGAGCTGCAGGTAGGCCGCCAGGGACAGCGCCGTCGTGATTCCGGTGGTCCATACGAGCACCTGCCGCGTGGTATCGAGCCCCAGGCTGAACGCGTTGTCGCCGAGCACGGTCGTCGCCAGGAGCAGCTGCGCCGCCGTATTCATCTTGCTGATCGTGAGCGGTTTGATGACGAACGGCCGACCCATGAGCCACGACAGCAGCACGGCCAGCAGAATCAGGATATCGCGGCTCACCACCGCGATGGCGAGCCAGAGCGGAATCTCCTTGGCAACGGCGAGCGCGATGTAGATGCTGACGATCAGGATCTTGTCGGCGAGGGGGTCGAGATAGGAGCCGAGCTCGCTGGTCCACTTGTAGCGCTTGGCCAGAAAGCCATCGACCGCGTCGCTGACGCCCGCCAGCAGAAACACAAAGAACGCGCTGCGCGAGTGCCCGTTGACGAGCAGCCAAAAGATCACGGGCACGCTCATGACGCGCCCCAGTGTGATGAAATTCGGGATATTGCTGAACACGGGTGGATTGCGCGGGCTTGAGGTGGTTCCTTCGAACGAACGGTCTTGCAGTCGCGAGCCGGCGATGATCCGGCGTCCCGATAAGCAGTCACGAGACTTGGCGCCAGGCGCCGGAAGCCGATGCCTAGCGCGACTGTGACAGCACCCAGGTGCCGCCGTCATGGCGCAGGCTCAATCCTCGCTCCGCCAGCTCCTCCGCGAGGCGCCCGATGCCGTCGGCGAAACGCAACGTTACGCGCGCGCCCCGCCCCGACAGGCCGGCCACGTCCAATTCCTCCACGCCGGGGGTGGCGGACAGCTTGCGGCTGATGTCCTGCCATTCGGCCATGCCGCGGAACTCCACTGCGATCAGCAGGTCCGTGGCCCCGCCCCCGACCGGTGCGGTGGCCATGTCGGCGCCCGTGCCAATGCCGGGCACGCGTGTGTGGACGGCCTTCCAGCGCCCCTCGACGATGCGCAGGGCCACCACCGCGGCCAGCTCGCGCGCGTAGCCTGGATCGGCCGGGTCCACGCGATACCGCCGCGCCAGGACGAACGGCCCGACCGCATCGGTGCCGGCCAGGGTGACAGCCAAGCGCCCGGTCGCTGCATCGGTGCCGGCCAGGGCGACCAGCAGACGCTGGACCTTGTACTGCGCGGCCAGCGTCCGCCTGGCGCCGATGTCGCCCGCCGCAACGGCGGCCACCAGGTCCGGCGCGATGTCCTTGCGCAGGCTCTCCAGCTTGATGGGGGTGAGCGAGTACTCCAGGTCGAGGCTCCTCCAGTTCGCGGTCCAGCGGGCCTGGTCCTTCGGCGTTCCCCCCTGCCACACCGGAATGACGACGGTGGCGGGCGCCTGCTCGTCGGTGAAGGGCATGCCCCGCCCGCGCAGCAGGTCGCGGATGGCCTTGGCGCGGAAGGTGAAATCGTAGGTGGCGATGTACTGCGTGGAAGAGTTGCGCTCCGAGCGCACCCGGAAGGAGTCGATCAGGTCGACGGCTTGAATCGAGGCGAACTGCTTGGCCTTGGCATAGGCTGTCACGGGCATGAGCCGCCTCAAGAGCGAGCGGAACGCCGCCTGCTGGCCATACGCCAGCGCCTTCTTCTTGGCCGCCACGGCGTTCTCGGCAGCGGCCTCCACCGGATAATTGGCAACCGTATAGACCTTGTCGGAGGCCGCCGCGGCACCCGCCGCAGCGACCAGAGCCATAGCGAGCGCCACAACCGCAATCGCCCCGACAGCGCGCCGCCCCAATGCGCGCCACCCCAATGCGCGCCAAATGTGCTGGATT
This sequence comes from Hyphomicrobiaceae bacterium, assembly GCA_049278815.1. Lineage (GTDB taxonomy): Bacteria > Pseudomonadota > Alphaproteobacteria > Rhizobiales > Hyphomicrobiaceae > AWTP1-13. The sequence continues at coordinate 2,112 of JBAPMW010000826.1, read as the reverse complement.
TGCCAAACGTGCATAGCGCCTATCCTGCCCACGCCCTTGCGCGCCACCCTATCGATTCCCACCCACGTCTGCTATGCCCCGCAACGCTGGGCCGCAATAGGGCAAAAATTGGGAGCCCGCACCAGGAAATACATGACGACTCGCCGGCACAACCGCCCGTCCGTCTCGTACCGCGACTCAGGAGTGGATATCGATGCGGGGAATGCCCTGGTCGCCGCCATCAAGCCCCTGGCCAAGGCGACCAGCCGACAGGGTGCGGATGCCGATCTCGGCGGCTTCGGCGGGCTGTTCGACCTGAAGCGCGCCGGGTTCAAGGACCCGATCCTGGTGGCGACCAACGACGGCGTCGGCACCAAGCTCAAGATCGCCATCGAGACCGGCCGGCATGCCACCATCGGCATCGACCTCGTCGCCATGTGCGTCAACGACCTCTTGGCGCAGGGCGCCGAGCCACTGTTCTTCCTTGATTATTTCGCCTGTGGAAAGCTCGATGTGGAGGTCGCGCGCTCGGTGGTGGCCGGCATCGCCGAGGGCTGCCGCATGGCCGGCTGCGCGCTGATCGGCGGCGAGACTGCCGAGATGCCCGGCATGTACGCTGGCGGCGACTATGACCTCGCCGGCTTCGCCGTGGGCGCCGTGGAGCGCGGTGCGGTGTTGCCGCGCGGCGACATCGCCGTGGGCGACGTGCTGATCGGGCTGCCCTCGTCGGGCGTGCACTCCAACGGCTATTCCTTGGTCCGACGTCTAGTGGCCGACAGCGTGCTCGCCTGGGAGGCGCCGGCACCATTTGACGCGGCTCGCTCCTTGGGAGAGGCGCTGCTGGAGCCCACCCGCATCTACGTGAAGCCGGTGCTGGGCGCAATCCGGGAGACCGGCGCCGTCAAGGCGCTGGCACACATCACCGGCGGCGGCCTGTCGGAGAACGTGCCGCGCGTGCTGCCCGACGGCATCGCCGCGCATATCGATCTCGGCGCGTGGGTGCCGCCACCCGTATTCGGCTGGCTGAAGCGGACCGGCGGGATGGACGAGGCGGAGATGCTGCGCACCTTCAACTGCGGTATCGGCTTGGCGCTCGTGGTGGCGCCTGATGGCGCCGATGCGGCTCTGCGCACGCTGGGGGCCGCCGGCGAGGCACCCATCCGCATCGGCGAGCTGGAGCCAGGCCGCGGCGTGAAATCGGCCGCCAAGGGCAAAGGCGAGGCCGAGGCGGTGCGGTACTCGGGGAGGCTGGGCTTTGCGTGAGGCTGCACCCGTGAGGCGCGCTGTGCGCGAGCCCCCGGGCGGCGCTCGTGGCGACGGCTCGCTATGAAAAAGCGCGTCGGCATCCTCATCTCCGGGCGCGGCTCCAACATGATGGCGCTGGTGGCGGCGGCGCGGGCGGCGGAGCATCCGGCCGAGATAGCGGCCGTCATATCGAGCGCACCCGACGCGCCGGGGCTGGCCTGGGCCAAGGCGCAGGGGCTGCCGGCGCGGGCGATCGACCACCGGGCCTATCCCAGCCGGGAGGCGTTTGATGCCGCAGTCCACGCCGCGCTCACGGACGCCGGCGTGGAGCTCGTCGCCCTCGCCGGCTTCATGCGCATCCAATCCGCCGGCTTCGTCGAGCGCTGGCAGGGGCGCCAGCTCAACATCCATCCCTCGCTCCTGCCCCTCTTCAAGGGCCTCCACCCGCACCGGCAGGCTCTCGACGCCGGTGTGAAGATTTCTGGCTGCACCGTGCATTTCGTCACGGCCGAGATGGACAGCGGCCCCATCGTGGCGCAGGCCGCTGTCCCGGTCCTCGACGACGACACGCCGGAGCGGCTGGCGGACCGGGTGCTGGCGGCGGAGCGCCGGCTCTACCCCCATGCGCTCGCCCTGGTCGCCTCAGGCCAGGCCTGGATCGAGGGTGGCCGGGTACGGATTGCCGCATCCTCGGCCCCCGAAGGATGCCTGTTGTCACCCGCAACCCTGAGCGGCTAGCGTGCCGTCTCCAACGCTTCGTTCCTTGTCATCCCGGTGCTTGTCACCGGGATCCAGCCGACCGCACGCTCTGGCGCTTGCTTTGCACTGGATCCCGGCAACAAGTGCCGGGATGACACTGCACGATCCCTCAGAGTCACATCACTAGCC
>JBAPMW010000825.1:0-1545 GCA_049278815.1 Hyphomicrobiaceae bacterium | reverse complement strand
AGCCGGCCGAGCACGTAGCGGCACACGATCTGTACCGCGACCTCCACCTTCGCCTTGTCGCGCGGCTTGCGGATGCGGGCGGGGAGCACCACGAAGCCGTAGTGATCGGCCAGCTCCTGGTAGGTGCGATTGACGCCCGGCTCGTAGCGCGACGGCCTGGTGATGCCGGCCTTGAGATTGTCGGGCACCGCCGCCTTCATCACGCCGCCGAGGAAATCGAGCGCATTGACGTGGGCGCCAATCCAGTCGGGCAGCGTCTCCGTCCAGCGCGCCTCCGCATACGTATAGCTCGACGCGCCGAGAGCGGCGACGAACAGGTGCGCGGCGTGCACCTCGCCCGTTGCCGCATCGATAATCGGCACCGTGTCGCCGGCCCAGTCCACGAACAGCTTGTCGCCCGCCGCGTGTGTCTGCCGCATAATCGGCGACAGGCGCTTGCGCCAGCGGCTGTACAGCTCGCAGAACTGCGAGTAGCCGTGCCCGTCGGCACATTCGGCGCGGTGCTCCTCCCACAGGATCATCAGCGTCACGCCGCGCCGCTTCAGCTCCTCGTGCACCTTCGCCCAATCCGGCACCGGCCGCGTCGGGCCATCGTGGAAGCCGGCCGGCACGAACAGCCGCCGCTCCAGCTCGGAGTCGCTCAGCTCGGTCGGGATCGGCCACGTGATCCCGATCACCCTGGCACGGGCGATGTACTCGCCCACCGCCGTCTTGCCGACCCCCGTTGCCTCGCTTACCTGGCGGACGCTGAGCTTCACCTCGTGCGTCAGCCGCAACACCTCGCGGATCTTCCTCATCGACACTCTCTTCGTCGCCATCGGCCGCCCCGCTGTTCTTGTTGACAGCGGCTGCCGATCTGCTGATTCGAATGTCGACGGGAGCTATCCCTGAACGGCCGTCAGAAACTGTCCGCGATCACCGGATTACTGTCCGCGATGCGCCGGAATGACTGTCCGCGATGGGCCGGAATCCGCAATAGATTGTCCGGCCGGTCGAAGATGGCGGCGAAACGCGGTCATGCAGCGCCCTATGCAAAGCGGCGTTGTCGACGTTCTCGACCGATTTTGAGACCTGCACCTGGCTCAACGCACGCACCAGATCGCCGCGCGTGATGATCCCGACGAGGCGGCCCGCCCGAAGGACCGGTACTCTCTTGACGCGGTGACGGTCGAGGATATCCGCGATGTCCCTCAATTCTCGGCGAGCCGCACCCCGATCGCGCGGTCGTTCTCGACAAGGATCGATTGCACGCGGGTCTCATAGCGCAGCTCTCCTCCAAGGCCGAGAAACCGCCGCTCGATCGCGCGGGCCAGAGCGATGGAGCCGCCCGCCGGCCAACCGTAATCGCCCACGTGCGTGCGGCCGAGCGCGCGATTTGCGCCACGAGAACAGCAGGATGAACTGCTGGAAGGAATAGTTTCGAGGCATAAGGAGATGTCGCGGATTCAGTGCACGGACATTCTGCGGGCAGCCGTGCAGCTGAGATCAAACCGGCCGGAGGGTCCCTGTGCGAAGCCTTTGAGGTGACGTCGCCTCATCTTGGTC
>JBAPMW010000824.1:0-8756 GCA_049278815.1 Hyphomicrobiaceae bacterium | reverse complement strand
GCCGTGCGCGCCGCCGTGACCGCCGATCCTGCCCAGGCCCAGGACGCCCGCGAGCGCGCCGCCCAGGCCCTCGCCAAGGCCCAAGGCGTGCCCGTCGACGAGGCGCGCGCGCAGATCGCTCGCTACGAGCAGCAGTACCGGCAGGTCGTAGACCAGGCGAAGGAGCAGGCCACCGCCGCCGCGCAGACGGCGACCACGGCGGTCTCGCGCGGCGCCCTCTTCAGCGCCATCGCGCTGCTCCTCGGCGCCATTGCTGCGTGGTTCGGCGGCCGCAGGGGGGCGGTGGACCCGACCATCACGACCGGAGAGATGGTGGCGACGCAGCGCCCTCGCTTGCACTGAATGCACGCGGCGGCGCCGCCGACAATGCAGGTCCGCAAGCTCGGGGCGGCGCGCCGCGAGACATGGTCACCCTCGGTGTTGTGCTCGAAGCGCTCGTCCAGCAGATCGAAAGAGGGCGATCCATCGGTTGACCCTTCGTGCCGGACCTCACGAGCCGGGGTCCGGCTTCCCCGAGCCTTGCCTGCCAAAGCCCGCGACCTGCGGCTGCCGCGCCACCAGCGTGACGCCGGCGAGGATCAGGGCGAAGCCCAGCACATGATACGCCTCGATCCGCTCGCCCAGCAGCGTCGTGGCGAGCAGCGCGCTGAACAGCGGGATGGTGTGCAGGAAGGCGCTGGCGCGCGGCGCGCCGACGATGTCCACCGCGGTGTTCCAGGCGACGTAGGCGAGGATGGTGGTGATCAGGGCGGCATAGAGCGTCGTTGTCGCTGTCAGCCATGTCGGCTGCAGGCGGTAGCCGAAGGCATATTCCCCAACCGCGAAGGGCAGATTGCCCAACCCGGCGATCACCGCCATCGACAGCATGAAGCTCGCCCCGTGCACGGCGGGGCGCGCGCGCAGGCAGGAGGCGTAGACCGCCCACAGCGTCATGTTGGCGATGATGATGAGGTCGCCGGTGTTGAAGCTCAGGCCGGCGAGCCGCGCCAGCTCCAGCCGGCTGACGATGGCGAGCACGCCCGAGAGCGATACCAGCACGCCGGCGAGCTGCAGCGGCGAGAGCCGCTCGCGAAACAGGAGCCAGCTCGCCGCCACGATGAAGGCCGGCGCCACCGAGCCCACCACGCCCATGTTGAGCGCGGTCGTGAAGTGGAGCGCCACGAACTGCAAGGTGCCGAAGGCACCGCCGCCCGTGATCGCGAACAGGACCATGAGCCACGGGCGGGCCTTGAACCTGGGCCAGTCGGCGCTGAGATGCGGCCAGGCGAACGGCAGCACCACCAGCGCCACGATGATCCAGCGCACCACGGCCATGCTTGCCGGCGGCACGTGGCCGCCGGCGGCGCGCGCCAGGACGTGGTTGCCGGCCCAGCAGAGGGCCGCCAGCGGCAGCAGCAGGAAGGCGGCGGCCTGCGAGCGGAGGAACGGTGGCACTTGCGGGGCTCTGGCGGCTCGGGCTAGGGGCAGGCTCCCATTGCACGCGCTCCAGGCGGCCACAAGGTCCATGGCACGCAAGAGCCATGCAACCGGCTCGGGTCTCTCCAGCGCTTGGCGCCCCGTGATCGGCGTCGCAGGTCCTCAGCGCGAGAATACGCTGCGCTTCCAGTCCGCTTCGCCAGGTGCCGGTCGCTTCGCCTTGCTCCTGGTCGATGATTTCCTGGCCTTGGTGGGGGGCGGCGCGGCATCGCCTGACGCCACAGCCTCGGTCGAGGCCGGAAGCTTGCGCAGCTCGAACTCCGCCGCCTTGTGCTCGATGTAGATGAGCACGTTCATCTTCCGTGCCTTCTGGAAGTGCGCCCGTGCCTTGTCCACCTCGCCGAGCCCGAGGAAGTACTGGCCAAGATAGAAGTGGCCCTCCGCGGCGGCCATCTTGCCCTCGTCGCCGGTCTTGCGCTCGATCAGCTTGATAAGCTCGGCCGGCTCGAGATAGCCGGCGAGGACGGCGAGCGCGGGCCGCGGCCAGGGGCCCCGGGGCTGCTCCGCCGCGCGCTTGACGAGGTCGTCGGGAAGGGGCCTGCGGAGGCGTTGGAGCGTCCAGGCCAGCCACAGATCGCTGAAGGTCTGCGTCTCCTTGGCGGAGAGCGAGGCTGCCTTCGCGAAGTCCTCCGCGGCCGCCTCCAGCTGGCCGGCATAGAACCGTGCAACGCCGCGCTGCTGGAAGGTGCCGTCATGGCCGCCCAGGGTGAGGCCCTTGGAGTAGTGCGCGATGCTCTTCTCGAACTCGCCGGCGGCGAAATGGGCGTAGCCCATGCAGTGCAGCGCGTCGGGCGACTGGGGCGTCAGCTTGAGGGCCTCGCTTGCGTCGGCAAGGGCGTCCTTGATCGAGCCGAGGTCGGCGTGGGCGCCGGCGCGCAGGCAGTAGGCGCTGGCGAGATCGGAGCCCCCGAGCTTGCCGGACTTGATGGCTTGCGTGGTCTTGGCGACGGTGTCCTCCACCCGCTCCTTGAGCAGGGTCGCAAAGCTCTTCCTGGCGGCTCTGGCCGTTTTGATCGCCGCCTTGGGAATGACGATGAGGCCGGCCCTGGCGGCTCCGACCGCGCGCACGTCCTCGCCATACTTGACGAGATCCTCGGGCGCCACCTGATCGGCGGTCATCCGCAGCTCGATCGTGCTCTTCGCCAGGTTGCCGCGGAAATGCACGCTTTGCGTGTACTTGAAGTGCTTGCCTTTGACCGTGGTGGTCCTCGGGTCGGCGACGACGCTCACCGACGGGGGCAGCTTGATCTCGAAAGTGTAGGCCGCACGGTAGGGGAACGAGGACAACAGCAGGGGAGAGCTGCGCGTCGCCGGAGGCGAGGGCGGCAGCGTGGCTTTGAGGTTCGTCGGGGTGTAGCGGACGAACCAGCTGCCGCCTTGCTCGATCGCCATCTTCGGCACCGAGTAGGCCGTAGACACCGTGAAGGTGTTCTTCTTGCGGTCGTCGACGACGTTGGGCTCGGCCACCGCCTTGGCGCCCGGGTAGCGCTGCTCGATGACACCGTCGAAGGACTTCCGCATCTGCTCGCGCGGCACGTGCTGGTAGGCGATGCGCGCCTGCTCCGCCGCCGCCCCGCGCCAAGTCTGCCGCACCTCCAGCTCGGCGTCGGCCGTGAACGAGGAAAGCGCGGCGCTCTCGACCACCTCGCTGCGCAGCTCCCGGTCGTCCGGCTCGGCGATGGTGACGAGCCGGCGGACACCCGGTGCGATGGGCAGGACCTGGGCGTAGGCATGCACCTGGCCCATGCGCTGCAGCGGCCCGTGCTGTCCAAGCCGCGTCGGGTCGAGATAATGCAGCTGTCCATCCAGCTTCACCTGCACGATGACGTGGTTGAAGAGCTGCGGGCTGGGCAGCGCCTTGTCGAGGCCGCGGGGCTGCCCGACAGCGACCAGCACCGGATGGCTCTCGATGCCGAGCGCCCGCAGAAGGGCGATCAGCAGGAGGGATTTGTCCTTGCAGTCGCCGTAGCGCCGCTTCAGCACGACGCTTGGCGGCGCAGGTCGGTGCGAGCTCTCGCCGAGCGAGACCGAGAAATAGCGGATCTCGGCCTGCACGAGCTCCAGCGCTGCCACCACGCGCTCCTCATCGGTGGCCAGGCCCCGCAGCTTCTCGACGATGCCGCGCAGCTCGTCGTTGGTCGGGTCGTCCTGCACCTGGAAGAGCCCCTCGGCCCACGCCACCACGTCCTCCCAGGAGCCGAACTCCGAGAGCTGGATATAGCGGTAGGGATTGTGCTCCGGCGGCGTGTACGGGTCCGGCTGCACGACGGAGAGAAAGCGCTCCTCGAACACCAGCTTGCGCCTGCCGTCGCGGACCGACTCGGCGGGCTTCGGCGCGCCGGACGACGGACGACCGCCCACGACCTTCCACGCGATCGGACGGTCGATGGGGGACAGGACGGCAATGCGGCGATGGACTGAGGGGATAGACTGGTCCAAGGCGGCGAAATTGACGATCTTGCTGCCGAAGATCGGGTTCTGTCCCTCAAGCGTGTAGGCAATCTCGAGCGTGTCGCCGACCCGCAGGTCGCTGACCAGGAGGGCCGCCGTGACCTCGCCGCTGTAGATGCCCTGCTCCAGCCCGGTCTCGCGCTGGAAGAAGCGGATCGAGGCCGACGTGGTGCGATCGAGCGTCTCCCCGCCCCGCAGCACCCGCACCCAGTGCAGCCTGACCAGGTGGTAGTCGGGCACGAACGAGATCAGCACCTGCCCGGCCTTGGTGAGCGAGGCCGCATCGTTGATCGCCGTCGCGCGGCGCACGAAGACGCTGGGCGTCCGATCGACCAGATACTGCGTGTCGGCCAGACGGCTGACCACGGGCTGCTTCTCGGCGGTCTCGGGGATCGGCACCGGCTCGACCCACCCCGGCACGGGCTCGCCGACCAGGAACGACTTGGATGCGACCTGCACCTCCTTGAGGCGCGGATCTGGGGCGTTCTGCGCGCTGGCGGCGGCCGGCAAGACGCATAGGACCAGGAGCGTAGCCAAGGCTACGCGTGCGACCGTCGTAAGCCATTGCATCTGGATGCACACCCCCATCGCGCCAGGATCGTCCGCCCAAATGCATTTCTACCGGCTCCACCGCGCGCCGCCAAGGCGCAATTGCCGGAGGCGGGCCGGCCGCCGGTGGCTGTGAAGCAGGCTTCCTCAGTGGCGCTCCGGGGGGCTCTACTGGAGCACGCGGTAGAAGCCCTTGCCGGTGGGCAGGCAGGCGAGCCACACCCGCGCCCCGCCGGAGGTGGTGACCGTGGCCGATACGACCCAGCCGTTCGCCACCGCATCGCGCCAGAGCGAGCGGCTGCAATAGGCGCCTTCCCAGATCTCGGCCTGCCTGTCCAACCAGACCGTGCTGGGGGCGCTGGCCGATTTGTAGAATCGCTTGAAGTGCACGGTCTTGAGGTCGCAGCCGATGTCGATGCCGTCGTGGCGGGTAAGGCGGTCCGTCCAGGTGCCCACGTCCACGGCTGCCGCGCGCAGGACCTGCTTGGCGGCGACGCAGAACTCCTCGTGGTCGAAGGCCAGCGCCAGCCGCGGCCCGAGCACAAGCCCTGCCGCCGCGGACAGGATGGCAATCTGAAATGCCAGAGCGCGCATGGCCCGACCTCGTGCGCAAATCTCCAAGGGTGGACTTTGAGCCTACGCCAGACCCGACGCGCCAGCCAGGGGGACGATTGGGGCACGATTGGGGCTCAATCGCGGCGCGGAAGCGTGCCCAAATGCTGCCAAGCTGCGCACAGTCCTTGCCGGTCATCGGCCCCACCGCTATAAGGCGTGCCGTCAGGCCTCTCCGCGTCAAACCGCGGATGGGCATCGGTCGGGCGGAGCGTAGCGCAGCCTGGTAGCGCACCTGCTTCGGGAGCAGGGGGTCGCGAGTTCGAATCTCGCCGCTCCGACCAATTATATCAATACCTTAGCTGTGTTCCGCCTGCGAAGGACTTCCGATGCGGGATTCCCTCCAGACAGTTTCTTAGCCTCAATGGCGTGCCGGAGCGACCTCCCTCACGTCAGTCTGTCGTCTCTGCGAGATATTGGGCCATGCTCGCGCTGCGGTGAACGACCTGCTCTGACTGTTCCCGATATTGCTCGAATGCGGTCCGTAGGTACTGCGAGTATATTTGATGCACGTCCGCCAGAGACTGGCAGTTCATAAGCTGACGGGAGACCGCAACGTCCTCTCTGATCCGCCGCTGAACGAAGTCCGCCCAATCCTTTTGGGCTGCCGCGAATCCCTCTAGGATCGAGGCGTTCAACTCCGCGAAGATCGTCATCATCGGATTGAACATGGCGGGCGCCATACCCAGCGAGAGCGCATCGCCGCCTTGCCTGCGGCCTTCCTTTGATTGAGGGCTCTGCCGGCGTTCTTCCTTCGACTGTGCCATGTAGCCTCCTGCCGGAATGCGCGGCCCCCGCCGACGTAACCTTACCCGTTAGGTCCCCCAGATGCGGACGCGAAAAGCCGGCGCTTGAACCTGAAAGCCTCCACAGGGGCGGCTTTGAGCCCATGGCGCTCGATGGGGCCAGCCTTCGCCGGATCGGGAACCTCGCAACCCCTTACCTAGTTGCTACGACGAGGCCCTCAAGACTGGAGAATTTTCTATGAGAAAGACAAGTTTCGCCCTCCTGGCCGTGCTTTCAATATCTATCCCCTCGCTCGCCCAACAAGTGACGCCAGAGAAAGACTGTGACGACGCTTTCAAACGAACCGATATGAACAACGATGGCGTTCTCACCCACACAGAAATCCCCAAAGCGCGGCAGATGCCCCCAGAGCTTGCGAAGGCAAGCCTCGTAGGTCGCCAGGAATTCATGTCGGCTTGCGGGAAAATGTCGTCGGCGCAAGCAAAGCAGCCCCCACAGAGCCCCGGACGGACTGTCTCTCCAGAAACCAGCGGCCAGAGGCAACCCCAGGGTAAGACTGGCCCGCTGGACACGAAGAAAGGTGGAGCGCCCGCGGAAAGCCCGCAGGGTCAAACACCGCCGGGGATGCAATCGGCCCCGGAGGGCTCGTCGAAGATCATTATCGGTCCCGACCCTAAAGAGCGCTAGGACAAGCGCACGAAATTCGGAAGCAGGGGGAGTTCGAATCTCGCCGCTCCGACCGCTTCTTCACGACCTGCGAGCTGCACACCCCGAACGCTGCGGAGCATCACCGCGATCCTGGAGAACTCGCCCGCACCGACATGCTGGCGATGGCTGCTATCGCCAAGCTGGAGCGGGGTGGCGGGAACGGAACGGGAAACGGACGCAGACCGGAGCAAGTGTGCCATGAGCCGACGAACTGCCTTAAGAAGAGGCCTCTACGGATTGCAGAATTGTCACGAGCGGAGCAGGGTGTGGAGTGCACCCCCGCGAATGGACGGAGTCAGGCTCCGGATTTGACCGTCTGCCGGGCGTGCTCCTCTTCGAGCTTCCGGTCACTCCTTGACCGCCCCGGTCATGGCCGAAACGTAGTGCTCTACGAAAAACGCATAGAGCACGACCAGGGGCAGCGAGCCGACCAATGCGCCCGCCATCAGCGAGCCCCAGCGGTAGATGTCGCCGTCGACGAACTCGTTGACGATGGCCACCGGCACCGTCTTGTTGCTGACGGAAGAGATGAAGGTGAGCGCGTAGATGAACTCGTTCCAGCACAGCGTGAAGCAGAAGATGAAGGCCGAGATCAGCCCCGGCACTGCCAGGGGAAGAACGATCTTGGTCAGGATCTGCCAGCGGCTCGCTCCGTCGATGAGCGCGCACTCCTCGAGCTCGAACGGGATGGTCTTGAAGTAGCCCATCAGCAGCCAGGTCGAGAACGGAATCAGGATGGTGGGATAGGTGAGGATCAGCGCGAAGGGTGTGTCGAACAGGCCGTACTGGAAAACGACCGTGGAGAGCGGGATGAACAGGATCGACGGCGGCACGAGGTAGGCGAGAAAGATCGCTCCACCCACCCACTGCGCCCCGCGATAGCGCAGCCGCACGATGGCGTAGGCCGCGAGCACGCTGGCGACGATCGACAGGATGGTGGAGGCGATCGCCACGAACATCGTGTTCCACAGCCACAGCGGATACTGCGTCTCGAACAGCAGCTTGTGGATGTGCTTGAAGGTAGGCGTCCACGTCCAGAACGGGTTGTAGGTATAGAGATCCAAGAGCTGCTCGTCCGGCTTGATGGCGGTCAGCGCCATCCAGTAGAAGGGAAACAGCAGCACGATAAGAATGATCGACAGCGGCAGGTATAGGGTCACGAGGCGGCGCGGCACCGTCTCGAGGTAGCTCATGCCCTCGGTGTGGTCGGCGGTCGCCTTCGCGGACGGGGTCGGACCCCTCGCCTCCAGCGTTGGCTTTCTGGCGGTCGGCAGGCGCGAGGGGTCTGACCCCGCTTCGGCGAGGACGTCAGTCATTGGCCTCTCCGTGCTGCCACTTGCGCCGCTGCAGCCCGAACCAGGATATGAGGATGGCGGCGACGAGGAAGGGGATCATGGCGGTGGCAATGGCCGCGCCTTCGCCCAGATAGCCGCCGCCGATGGCGCGCTGGTAGCCGAGCGTGGCCATCAGGTGCGTGGCGTTGACGGGACCGCCGCGCGTCATCACCCAGATGAGCTGGAAATCGGTGAAGGTGAAGAGCACCGAGAAGGTCATCACCACGGCAATGATGGGCGTGAGCAGCGGGTAGGTGATGTGACGGAACATCTGCCAACGGCTTGCGCCGTCGATGGTCGCGGCTTCATACAGCGACGGCGGCACTGTTTGCAAGCCGGCCAAGAGCGTGATGGCGACGAAAGGTACGCCGCGCCAGATGTTGGCGGCGATCACCGACCAGCGCGCGTTCCAGAAGTCGCCGAGGAAGTTGATGTTCTGCGAGATCAGCCCGATCTCCTTCAATGACCACGACAGGATCGAGAACTGGCTGTCGTAGATCCACCAGAAGGCGATGGCCGACAGCACGGTCGGCACGATGAAGGGAATGAGCACGATCGCCCGTACGATGGCCTTGAACGGCATGTGCTGGTTGAGGAGCAGCGCCAGGTAGAGGCCGATGGCGAACTTGAGGACGCTGGCGACGCCCGTGTAGAGCAGCGTGTTGAAGACCGAGAGCCAGAACACGGTGTCGCCCCACAGCCACGCGTAGTTCTCGAGCCCTATGAAGGCGCCGCCGCGCCCGATGCGGGCATCGGTGAACGACAGCCAGACGCCCAGGCCCAGCGGATAGGCGAGGAACAAAAGCAGGAAGGCGGCGGTCGGCAGCATGAACCAGACGCCGAGCCAGTTGCGGTTGGCCTTCAGGCGCTGCCATGCGG
>JBAPMW010000823.1:0-2515 GCA_049278815.1 Hyphomicrobiaceae bacterium | reverse complement strand
GAGTAGGGAATAGGGAGTAGGGAAATGGGGCGGCATCTTCCCCTACTCCCTACTCCCTATTCCCTACTCCCCTCTGCCATGACGCACGCATCACGCATCGACCGGCGCTTCGCCGCGCTCAAGGCCCAGGGCCGCAAGGGGCTGGTGACCTTCATCACCGCCGGCGATCCGGACTACGCCGCCTCGCGGGAGATCCTGCTGGGGCTGCCCGCCGCCGGGGCAGATATCATCGAGCTCGGCATGCCGTTCTCCGACCCGATGGCGGATGGGCCGGCGATCCAGGCCTCCTCGCTCAGGGCGCTGAAGGCGGGACAGACCATGCCCCGCACCCTGGAGCTGGTGCGCGCGTTCCGGGCCAAGGACCAGGACACGCCCATCGTCCTGATGGGCTACTACAACCCCATCTACATCTACCCACGCGAGCGCTTCCTGGACGATGCCATGGCGGCAGGCGTGGACGGGCTGATCGTGGTGGATCTGCCCCCCGAGGCCGACGACGAGCTGTGCCTGCCGGCCCGGGATCGCGGGCTCAACTTCATCCGGCTGGCGACGCCGACCACCGACGCCAAGCGCCTGCCAGCGGTGCTCGCCAACACGTCAGGGTTTCTTTACTACGTCTCGGTTACCGGCATCACCGGCTCCGCCGCACCCGAGGTCAAGGCCGTCCACTCAGACGTTGCGCGCATAAAAAAGGCGACGCCACTGCCGGTCGCCGTCGGCTTCGGCATCAAAACGCCGGCCCAGGCCAAGGACATAGCCGCCGGGGCGGATGCCGTGGTGGTGGGCTCGGCGTTGGTGGAGGCAATTCGTAACAGCTTAGGGCAAAAGGGGGAATCGACTGGAAATACGGTCCCGGCAGTCCTAAGTTTGGTGCAAGGTTTGTCCGGCGCCTTGCAGTCCGGGTAAGACTGGAGCAAATGGGGGCTGCCCCATGGGTATGGGGCGGGTCCCGAGGCATGCCCGGAGGGAGCATTCGGCGTGAACTGGATCAGCAACTACGTCCGTCCGAAGATCCGCAGCCTGCTGCCGTCCTCGAAGCATCAGATCCCCGAGAACGTGTGGATCAAGTGCCCCGAGTCCGGGCAGATGGTGCACCACAAGGACCTGGAGGCCAATCAGTTCGTCTTCCCGGGCTCCAACTACCATGTGCGGATGACAGCGCAGCAACGGTTCCAGCTCTTCTTCGACGGCGGCGAGTACACCACGGTGGCTGTGCCGGAGGTGGGGCAGGACCCCCTCAAGTTCCGCGATGGCCGCAGATACGCGGACCGGCTGAAGGCTGCCAAGGCGGGCACCGAGCTCCAGGACGCGGTGCTGGTGGGCGAGGGCCTGCTGGAGGGCTTGGCCGTGGTGGCTGCGGTGCAGGATTTCCGATTCATGGCGGGCTCGCTGGGAATGGCCGCCGGCGAGGCCGTCATCACCGGCATGCTGCGGGCGGTCGACAAGCGCGTGCCGTTCATCCTGTTCGCGGCCTCCGGCGGCGCGCGCATGCAGGAGGGCATCCTGTCGCTCATGCAGATGCCGCGCACCACCATCGCCGTGCAGCGGCTGCGCGAGGCGCGGCTGCCGTACATCGTGGTGCTCACCGATCCCACCACCGGCGGCGTCACCGCGTCGTACGCCATGCTGGGCGACGTGCACATCGCCGAGCCGGGCGCGCTCATCTGCTTTGCCGGCCCGCGCGTGCTCCAGCAGGTCATCCGCGAGCAGCTGCCCGAGGGCTTCCAGCGCGCCGAGTACCTGCTCGAGCACGGCATGATCGACATGGTCGTGCACCGCCACAACCTGCGCCCGACGCTGGCCAAGCTGTGCCGCATGATGATTGCCGGCGGCGCTGTTGCCAAGGTCGGCGCGGCGACCGAACGTGGGCACCTCAACGGCAGTGCGCTGGACGGCCGCGCCATCGAGACCCTGGCGCGGGGCTCGGATGTGATCGACGCCGAGCCGGTGGACGACAGCCAGCGCCTCGAGATCCGCCAGCCCGAGAAGCGCGACGGCGACGTCAAGACCGCCCGTATCCCCCGGGATTCGATTCACAACTGATCGCTCATGGGCGAATGGCGAATGGTGAGTGGCGAATGGAGGAGCCATTCGCGATTGGCCATTCGCCATTCGCCATAGGATAGCCCATGCGCACGAGCAACGAGCTGCTTGCCGAGTTGAAGGGGCTGCACCCGCGGCTCATCGACCTGTCGCTGGGGCGGATCGAGGGGCTGCTCGCCAGGCTGGGGCACCCGGAGCGCCGGCTGCCGCCGGTGATCCATGTGGCGGGCACCAACGGCAAGGGCTCGGTGACGGCCTTCCTCAGGGCGATGCTGGAGGCGGCGGGCCTGCGGGCGCACGCCTACACCTCGCCGCATCTGGTGCGCTTCCACGAGCGCATCGCGCTGGCCGGCCCTGTCGGCGGCCCGGGGAACCGGGCGCGCCCCATCGGCGAAGCCGAGCTGGTGGAACGGCTCGCCGCCGTCCAGCGCATCAATGCCGGCGATCCGATGACGTTCTTCGAGATCACCAC
>JBAPMW010000822.1:0-2466 GCA_049278815.1 Hyphomicrobiaceae bacterium | reverse complement strand
TGACAATAGCGCTCGCGGCATCGAAGCCAGGCGCGCCAAGCCCGAGATTGGGATCATCCCCTGCCGGCCCCAGCGCATAAGCCCGATAAAAGGAAGTCCATGGATGCCAGGCGATACCCGGACCGCTTACCTGTTCCAGTGTGACGGCGAGGAGCTCTTCGCTGTATCGCCCGAGAAGGGCGGAGCAAATATTCCGAGAAGCAGTTGCACGCAGGGCTGGCTGCTGCGCCAGGAGTTCCAGCTCGGGGCGCAAAACCCGACGCCGGCTCCTATCGAGTCCGAGACCATCATTCGGGGCTTGATCGACAGGGGCTACTACATCTGGCGCGTGGGCAGGTGACAAGCGGCGGCCCGACGAACCGACGCTTCATCGACAACGCGATAGAGTCGCAGGTCACGGCCAGCCATGAACGAATGACCGTGGTGCGATTGCAGCGAGCGATGACCGAAGCGAACCCAGATTTTACGGCTCAACGGCTCGCGTGGCGCGACATCTCGCTCGGTGTCATCAATCTGGCGGAGGGCCGCCGCATGCGGCTGACCCTCGGCCTGGGGTCGGGCCTGTCGCGACGGCCGGGCGAACGCAAGGGAACGGTCTGGGCGATTGCGGATCGCGGCCCCAATCTCAAGATCAAATCAGCCATCAAGCGCTACGGCCTGGAGCATCTGCGGCCGCTGGCAAAAGTGGACGGGGCCAAGGTCATGCCGCGTCCCGACATCGGTCCCACAATCTGCCAGCTCCGAGTGCAGGGCAGCACCGTGAGCCTGGTTCGACGCATTCCGCTGCGCGGCGCAAGCGGTCGAGCCATATCAGGTCTCCCGATCCCTTCAGCGGCAGCGGATGTGGAGCCTGCCTTCGACGTGGAGGGCGCACCGCTGGGTATCGACCCATCCGGCGCCGACACCGAGGCCATTGTCGGCTTGTCGGACGGGACTTTTTGGATCGGCGATGAATACGGGCCATCGCTCCTGCACGTCGGTCCGGAAGGTCAAGTGCTGCAGCGCTGGGTTCCGAAGGGCCTTGAGAGGACGCTGGACGGGGCGGACTACGTCGTCAAAGGCGTGCTGCCGGCGATTGCGTTGCGCCGCCGGATCAATCGCGGCTTCGAGGCGCTTGCGGCATCGCCGGATGAGCGCTGGCTCTATGCCGCATTCCAGAGTCCGCTCGCCCATCCTGACGCGGGGTCGTTCAAGCGCGGCCGCCACGTCCGAGTCTGGAAGCTCGACGCCTTGACGGGTGCCGTTGCCGCGCAGTTCCTCTATCCCCTGGACGAGCCGGCAAGCTTTCAGAGCGATCGAGCGGCGGGGGAGGTCGGGTTGACGGACGTCAAAGTCTGCGAGGCCGCCGCCATAGGCCTCGATCGATTGCTCATGCTGGAGCGGATCTCTCGAACCACGAAGGTCTACTGTGTGCACTTGGACCGCCGCTCGGCTGTCACGGCGTCGCACTTGAACGACCGAACCCGGCCGACGCTCGAGCAATGGAGCGCCGCCGGCAAGGCGCCACATGCCGTGCCGGTCCTTGCCAAGACGCTCGTGCTCTCGACAGACGATGCACCGCAGCTGGATCGCGACCTGGAGGGAATGGCCGTGCTGTCGCCGCACGAGCTCCTCCTCGTCAGCGACAATGATTTCAGTGTCGAAGGCGCTCGCACGCGGTTCTGGCGCATCCGGCTCAAGAAACCGTTGTTCTAGCTGACCTTGTGTCGTGGCTGTCACGGTGTGGAGGTAAGGAGAAGTGGGCATGGCAGCTGCAGCATGGCTCCGACGCCTCGTTGTCTCGATCGGCATCGGCGGCGCGAGCTACGCGATCATGCTCGGCATCATGGTGCTTTCGATTGTCTACGATCGGGAGCTCGAACCCGTCGTCACCTTCGCCTTCGATACCGGGCGCGGCGTCATCGGTGCGATCGACACTTTGGTGTCCGGAAGCCATTGGGGCCAGGTGGCGGCGAACCACCTGCGGGAACGGGTGAACATGACGCACGTCGTACTGTCGATCCCGGCGATCATCATCGCAGCTCTCGTCATCGGCATTCCGTTCAACTACGTTCTCGGCGGCACGCGCACCGCACTCAACGGATTGCGATTGCGCTCGTAAGCGTACCGGCGACCGTCGCCCTGGCCGTCGGGCTGTTCACCTTCAACGCACTCGTGCCGGAGGCGTATGCGGTCCTCCTGCGGTTCGCCGACCTGGTTTGGCAGGCGTCGTTGAATGCGCTGGGCGCCCTTGGAGATACGATCCCGGGGGCACGCAAGCTGACGAATGCCGCGCGGCAAGGTTTCTCAGGGCATCATTACGTCATCATGGCCCTGTGCAGCATGGTTGCGTCCTTTCTCGTGAATGCGCTTTTCGCATTCGTCTCGAGGCCGGTACCGACGCGCATCGTGCGGCCACGATGAGGCTGGGCATCACGCTGCAGCGGTATATTATGGTCGGTCGAAAAGCTAAGGCGGCCTGGGTGA
>JBAPMW010000821.1:0-4222 GCA_049278815.1 Hyphomicrobiaceae bacterium | reverse complement strand
GCCAGGAGTCTCAGCCCCTATGCGGAAAGTCCCAGACGGCCCTTTCAAACCTCTCACATAAGGCGCCGCTAGATATGCGACAGCGAGCGGTTCCGTCCGCGTCGTTGGCGGCGGGTCTCCGCCCGGGAAAAGCCCATCCCAATTCTGCCCCTGCCCCGCCGCCGGCCCCACCGATGCGACCATCGCAAGCGCGCCCAGCACCGCCCCAGCAAGGCCGCACCACCCGCGACCGAAGGCGCCGCCGGCCGGCCTCCGCTGCGCCCCGCACCTGACCGCACCGGCCGCCATCTCCGTCACCCGCTTCGTCTTCCGCACGACCACGGTCCGCTCCCACCTGTGCAAACGACAGCCCTGTCGTTCATCCCCGCGCCGCCCGGCTAGGGGCGGGCGCCGCCGCCGCCAGGCTGGGTCTCGGGCACCAGGATCCAGGCCGGCCACTTGCCGTCCCGGTCCGGAACACGATAGCGCAGCTTCCAGCCGTCCGGGGAGGCATAGCATTGGGTGACCGCGTCGTTGCTGCCGCGCACCCAGACTGCAAGCTCGCTGGGCCGCGGCTCAAGCGGCTCCAGGCCCTTGATCACGGCACCCAGCTTCTCGCACTCGCTGTGGTCGCCAGCTCGCGGCAGCATCGGAATGACGTTGGCGTCCAGGGAGAAGCGCAGGAACAGCGCCGCGCCCTGGCCGGCCTTGTCGCGGCTGCGCGCCATCAGCCAGCCGGGCTCGCGCGTCTTGACGAAGCACACGTGGCTGCCGGCCGCCGTCACGTCGATCTCGGAGCTGTGCACCAGCCTGGCGAGCGGCGAGTCGAGCACCATCTTCCAGGCATCGTCGCGGTGCCGGCTCTCAGCCACCGTGCCCTTGAGGACGCGGGCGCCGTTGCGCATCTCGACGGTGAACGAGGCGCACTCGAAGGTCTTGCCGAGCAGATCCACAAGGTCGGTCAGCACCTGGCGGATCGCGCCCTCGGACAGCTCCTTCTCCTTCTCCTTCTGCTTCAGGACCCTCCTGGTATCATCCAGGATCTCCTGCAGCTTCCTATTCTTAAGCTCAAGCTCGCTCAAGGTGGTCGAATCTGCCTTGGTGTCAGTCTCGGAGGGCTTGGTGTCCGGGGTCTGGTCGATGCGCGTCACCCCTCGGTTGGGATCGTCCTTCAGCGCCTCCAAAGTCGCGACCTTCACCTTGAGCTCCGACACCTCCTTCTTGGCAGCATCGGCCTCCACCTTGAGGTCCGCCGCCTCCTTCCTGGCGGCTTCGCTCTCGACCTTGAAGCGATCCGCCTCGGCATTCCACTCCTTCGCCCGGCGCACCGCCTTCAGGAGCATCTCGGGGTCTCCACCCGCGACGGCGGTGATCCTCTTCAGCTCCTCGAAGTCCTTCTTCAGGCCCTCCGCAAGGTCCGTGGCCTCCTTGGCGCGCTTCTTCGCCTCGGCGCCGGCGGCAGAGCACGTGTCCAGCCGCGACTGCAGCTCCGCCGACTCCTGGCCTTTGCCTTTGAGGTTGCCGACCTCGTCATCGAGCTCTTTGATGCGGGCGGTCTTGACCTCGCACGCCTTCAGGTCCTGCAGCCACGCCCCCACCATGCGCGGGCAAAGCGGAGTCTTGCAGATGTCCGCCCCCTGGCTGGCTGTGTCCTTTTCGGCGGGCTGGCCGGCCGTGTCCTTCGCATCGCCTTGGCCGGCGGTGTCCTTCGCACCGGCTTGGCCCGCCGTGTCCTTTTCGGCGGCCTGGCTGGCCTCGTCCTGTGCACCGGCCTGGCCCAGCAGGCCCAGCGCGATGGCCACGGCCAAAACAGCGCCGAAACGTCGAGAATTCATCGATCACCACACACAAATCGAGCGGACTAAAGCCGCATAGCGCGATGCGGCGCACACTATCTCGCAGGTCCAGTTTTGTATAGCCGTCTTTGCACGGCTACCCGGACCGGCTGATGCAATCCACCCGCGAGTCAGCATCCGCCACCCATCCTCGGCTGTGCTCGCAACGCCTCCGCCTAGGGTCGCGCGCCGCCGGCCGGCTGGGTCTCGGGGACGAGGATCCAGGCCTGTTGCTTGCGGTCGCTCTTCGATACCGGACGCAGCTTCCAGTCTCCCTCTCCGGAGTCGTAGCATTGGCCGACGACATCGCCGCTGCGCACAAAGACGGCATCGACGCTGGGCCGCGGATCGAGCGGCTGCAGCGACTTGAGAACATCGCGCAGCGACCCGCACTCGCGGCTGCCCCTCACCTGCGGCAGCTGCCGGATGATGCCGCCATCGATGAACGGGCGCAGGAAGAGCGTGAAGCCCTGATCCGCCTTGTCAGCGCTGCGGGCCATCAGCCAGCCGGGGGCGCGTGTCCTCACAAAACACACGCCTGTGACCGCGGCGGTGAGCGCGACGCACTCGCCCGCCTCGCCCTGCGCCTGGCCGGAGGCCTCCGGCTGCTTCTTCTCCTCCACGACAGGTTGCTGCTCCTTTTTGCCCTCCGCAGCCTGCGGCAGCTGCTTGCCGTTCTCCATCCTGAGACGCTCCACCTCCTTCCTCAAGGCGGCTACGTCGCTGTCGGCCTGCTGCCGCAGCTTCTCTTTCTCGGCCTTGAGACGCTCCGCCTCGTTCTTCCAGGCATTCGCCGTCGCCACGGCCTTGGCGAGCTGCTCGGCATCTGGGCTGGCAGCCTTCTTCAGCTGGTCGACCTCCACCTGCAGGCTCGCCGCGCGGCCCTCGGCGTCAGTGGCCCTTGTCGAGCACATCGCCAGCTTGCCCTGGAGCTTGCCGACATCGTCCTCAAGCTCGCGGACGCGGGCGGTCTTGGCCAAGCATGCGGCGATGTCCTGCTGCCAGGCGCCCACGATGCCAGGACACTGCGGATTCCTGCAGATGGCCGCCGGCTCCTGGCTGGCCTCGTCCTGGGCGCCCGCCCGGCCCAGAACCCCCAGCGCGATGGCCACCGCCACGACTGCGCCCAGACGTCGAGAAGTCATCGGTCACCACACAAATCGAGCGGATCCGGCCGCATAGCGCGATGGCCGGCACACTATCCCGCGGGTCCGCTGTTGCATAGCAGGTCGGCCGGCGCAACCCGCCCGAATCCAGGTTGACTCCGGCGCTCCATCCAGCCGGTCCAAACCGCCGCCGTCACAAGCAAAGGCGGGCAGCAATGGCTCTTGCCGAGCCGCGCATTAACCGATATCAAAAGGGCCACAAGGCTACCGGCTATGGTCCCTCACGGAGGGCGATTTCTTGCCGTGGGCGGCCAATTTGCACGGTACATAGATGTCAACGGGGAGCGTTGCGAGGCCGGTGCGGACAGCGTTCATATTGGGGCTGCTCATCGCTGTCGCCGGCGCTGCGACCTACGCCATAGTGTTCGGCCCCGAGCTCGGGATCTCCGTATCGTCTGGTCCGGCCCAGGGGACCACGAAAGCTGCCGCCGAGGCCAAGTCGCCTCCGAGCCGTGTCCTGGCAGCTTGCAAGAATATCGCCGCCCCTGAGGACGCTGGCCAGGAGCCGCCGGTGCAAGGCATCACAGGCGCTTGCGAGAAGCTCGGTGCCGATTCCTTCAGCTGCAAGCAGTGTATCGCGATGAACCGCAGGGACTGCGAGGGCCGACCCAAGTCGTCGAGTGCATTCCCCACCTACGACTGGACGACCATCCGGGAGCGCGAGCTTCCGCGCGCGGTTGGCGAGGTGAGCAAGGCAGTGGCCGCCCTGAAGGCGAGGACCGACGCCAAGCTGGAAAGGGACAAGGCCGCTGTCCAGAAGATCTACGATACGGGAACCTGCATCGATACGCAGTCGTATCTGCGAGACCGCATCAAGGAGCTTGAGCAGCCCGATCTGCAGAGTACCAAGGACACGGTCGAGAGATCGGCGCTCTGCCTGCGCGAGAAGCATCGGGAGCTCACCAAGCTCATGCTCGACGACTTGAACCCCATACTGTACGAGCGCATCCGAGTGCTGGGAGATGCAGCGATCGAGATGGCCAACCTTGCCAGGGACCTCGGCACCTCCGCCGCCAAGACGTCGCAGAAATTGAGCGAGCTGCGGAAGCACAACGCCCGTTGC
The DNA here is from genome assembly GCA_049278815.1 of Hyphomicrobiaceae bacterium. Lineage (GTDB taxonomy): Bacteria > Pseudomonadota > Alphaproteobacteria > Rhizobiales > Hyphomicrobiaceae > AWTP1-13. The sequence goes on along the minus strand of JBAPMW010000821.1, from coordinate 179 downwards.
GGCAACTAGCCCGACGTGAGCCAAGTGTGATTTAGCCAGGGGAAGAGAGGATGCGAGACCGCCAGATTCTTTGGATTGTTCCTGCATTGGTACTGGCGGCAGCCATCTGCTCCGACCGCTCGTCGGCGCAACAAGCACCCGCTCCGCCCGGAAAGTCTCAGGATCTTTCGGTCGACTGC
>JBAPMW010000820.1:0-7167 GCA_049278815.1 Hyphomicrobiaceae bacterium | reverse complement strand
AGAAGGCGTCGGACGAGCTGAGCACGCTTCTTGAGAAGTGGTTCGCCAAGCATCTGGTGACTGGAATCTCACTACCAATGCTCCGTGTGCTTCACGAAACTGGAGCTTTGAGCTCTTTCTTGGAATGCCTCGCGGCGCGTGACGAGACTGACGTGATCGCCATCTTGCGCAGGGTGGACCCCCATCGCAGCGGCATCCTCAAGCGCCCCAGGCGCGAGATCGAGGCCCACATCAGAGATCTTGCGACCAGTCAGGTCGCGCCAGCTCTGGATGTGAAGGGGATAGTGAAGGGGATTAAGCTACCTAAGCTCCGGGCGCTTCACGACGCTGGAGCGCTATCTTCCTTCTTAGAAGGCCTCGCCGGGTGTGATGTGGCTGACGTGATCGGTGTCTTGCGTAAAGTGGACCCCCATAAAGGTGACATCCTCAATCGACCCAGACCGGAGATGGAGGCCCATATCAAAGACCTTGCGACCAGCCGGATTGAGCCCGCTCAGAGACCCAGACCGCCCAGGAAGCCCAGAACACCCAGCAAGCCGAAGACGCCGAAGCAGTCTTCGGCGAAGCCGGCGCGGACGGGCGGTGTCTACGAGCGATCGCGCCTCTGAGCCGGAGACTTCCCATTAGCTTCGCCTAAGGTGCTCGCTGGCAAAACCATGCCATGCGTCAACAGCGGCACTTGCCTTTGTGTTGCAACGACTTCGGACATTTGGCATGGTCCGGCCGCGAATCCGGCACTAGGGGTGCGGGCTGAGGCGAGCGGGGCGGGGGTGGACCGGCCTCGCGCGTTGTTGCGTTCATAACGCAACCATAGCCGCAGCCACACATCAACGGCACAAACTAAGGGGAAGACCATGGACACGGTGATGTGGGCGATCATCTCATGCGGATTGCTCGCCTTAGCTTACGGCGCCTTCACCGTCAGGGCCCTGATGGCGGCCGAGCCGGGCACGCCGCGCATGCGTGAGATCGCCGCAGCGATCCAGGAAGGCGCGCAGGCCTACCTGGCGCGCCAGTACACCACCATCGCCATGGTCGGCGTGGTGGCGTTCGCGGTGATCTGGTACCTCCTCGGCTGGCCGGTGGCCGTGGGCTTCCTGCTGGGCGCGACGCTCTCTGGCGCCGCCGGCTTCGTCGGCATGCACGTCTCGGTGCGCGCCAACGTGCGCACCGCCCAGGCCGCCACCCGGTCGCTCGCCGACGGCCTCTCGATGGCCTTCCGCGCCGGCGCCGTTACGGGGATGCTGGTGGCGGGCTTGGCACTGCTCGGCGTGGCCGGCTACTTCACCTTCCTGAAGAGCGCGCTCGGCCTCAGCGAGACCAGCCGCACCGTGGTTGACGCGCTGGTGGCGCTCGGCTTCGGCGCCTCGCTCATCTCCATCTTCGCCCGTCTCGGCGGCGGCATCTTCACCAAGGGCGCCGACGTGGGCGGCGACCTGGTCGGCAAGGTCGAGGCCGGGATCCCCGAGGACGACCCGCGCAATCCCGCCACCATCGCCGACAACGTCGGCGACAACGTCGGCGACTGCGCCGGCATGGCGGCCGACCTGTTCGAGACCTATGCCGTCACCGTGGTCGCCACCATGGTGCTGGCGGTGATCTACTTCGCCGGCTCGCCGATGATCAGCCAATTGATGCTGTACCCCCTGGCGATCGGCGCCGTCGGCATTGTCGCCTCGGTGATCGGCACCTTCTTCGTGCGCCTGGGCTCCACCCAGTCGATCATGGGCGCGCTCTACAAGGGCTTCCTCGCCACCGGCCTGCTCTCGATGATCGCCCTGTGGCCCGTCACGAGCTACCTGCTCGGCGGCATGGACACCGACTTCACGGCGCGCGGCTTTACTTTCAGCGCGCTGGACCTGTTCTGGTGCGGCGTGGTGGGCCTGGTCGTGACGGCGCTCATCATCGTCGTCACGGAGTACTATACGGGCACCAACTACCGGCCGGTGCAGTCGATTGCCAGGGCCTCCCAGACCGGCCACGGCACCAACGTGATCCAGGGCCTCGCCGTGTCACTGGAGGCGACCGCCCTGCCGGCGCTCATCATCATCGCCGGCATCGTCATCACCTATAAGCTGGCCGGCCTGTTCGGCATCGCCATCGCCGTCACGGCCATGCTGTCGCTGGCCGGCGTGGTGGTGGCGCTCGACGCTTTCGGGCCGGTGACGGACAATGCCGGCGGCATTGCGGAGATGGCGGGCCTCCCCAAGGAGGTCCGCAAGACCACAGACGCGCTCGATGCGGTCGGCAATACCACCAAGGCCGTCACCAAGGGCTACGCCATCGGCTCGGCGGGCCTCGGCGCGCTGGTGCTGTTCGCGGCCTACAACGAGGATCTTAAGTACTTCGTCGCCAATGCCACGCCGGGATCGTTGTTCCATGGCCTCAACATCGACTTCTCGCTCTCCAACCCCTACGTGATGGTCGGCCTGTTCTTCGGCGGACTGCTGCCCTACCTGTTCGGCGGGATCGCCATGACGGCCGTCGGCCGGGCCGCCGGCGCCATCGTCGAGGAGGTGCGGCGCCAGTTCCGCGAGAAGCCCGGCATCATGCAGGGCACCGAGAAACCCAACTACGCGCGCGCCGTGGACATTCTCACCCGCGCCGCCATCAAGGAGATGATCGTCCCGTCGCTCCTGCCGGTGCTGTCGCCCATCGTCTGCTTCTTCGCCGTGCAGTGGATCGCCGGCACCGGCAATGCCTTCGCGGCGCTCGGCGCCATGCTGCTCGGCGTGATCGTCAACGGCCTGTTCGTGGCCATCTCGATGACGTCCGGCGGCGGCGCCTGGGACAACGCCAAGAAGTACATCGAGGACGGCCACTACGGCGGCAAGGGCTCCGAGACGCACAAGGCGGCCGTGACAGGCGATACCGTGGGCGATCCCTACAAGGACACCGCGGGTCCGGCCGTGAACCCGATGATCAAGATCACCAACATCGTGGCGCTGCTGCTGCTGGCGGTATTGGCGCACTGATCGAACGGTGTCAGACTCTCTGGGTCTGACACCTTAATAATCGCTGCCGAACTGCTTGGCGCCGAGGTTGCGGAACAGGGACTTGATGATGCCCTCGTCGCGCGAGGGGGTGGCCGTCTTCTGCTTGGCGAAATTGAAGACCTTGCCGTCCTTGATGCCGTAGTGGGCGACGCGGTCGACGGACCCCAGCTGGCTGAAGTACACCGCCAGCACCTTTCGGTCCTTCTCCACCGGCGTGAAGAAGGCGGTCTGCGCTTGCGTGCTCGATATGTAATAGAAGGCGCTGCCGGCGCCGACCGTGGCCGTTGTCGTCGGTGTGCCGAGGCTCGTGCGCACCTGCTCCTGGCTCATGCCGGTGGTGATGGACTTCAGGTCGTTGTCCTGGAACTGGTGGCCGTGCTTGGTTATGGACTCGGTACAGGCCGTCAGCGCCAGACCGAGCACCACGAGTGCGCACAACGCTCCCCGCCGGGCGGACCGTGGGTCCTTGCCAGAAGAGTGGCTGGGCTGTCCGATAGCCGCACTCGCCTCGATCGGCTTGCGCGCGTCGCAGGGCAGGCGCATCATTCCCGAGCTTCCCCAGCCAGATAGCTGCCGCACCAGCGGGCGGGTGGCAGCCACGGCGCCCTTGTCCATCATGGTGTCCGTCATGGTGCTCGTCATGGCGAGGCCCCCACTGGTCGCTCTCCAAGAGCAGATTCGCTCCCCGCACGCCAGGAACCATCGATGCTGACGCGGTTGAAAATGTGGCAGGACCGACGACGCCAAGCACACACTCTCTACGAATCGATTGTGGCGCAAGCGCGCACCCGCGCGCTCTATGCCGAGCTGGGCGTGCCCGATACGCCGGAAGGGCGCTTTGAGATGCTGGCGCTGCACCTGGTGCTGGTCCTGGACCGCCTGGGTCGGACCAGGGGGGAGACGGGGCAGACCGGGCAACAGCTCGCCCGGACGCTGACCGAGACTTTTGCCGTCGATCTCGACGACAACTTCCGCGAGATGAGCGTGGGCGACCTGGCAGTGCCCGGGCAGGTCAGGCGCGCGGTTGGTGCGCTGCACGAGCGCTACAGCGGCTACCGCGCCGCCCTTGCCGACCCCGACGATGCCCCCCTCACTGTTGCAATCCAATCCCGGCTGGCCGCCGTGGATGCCGGGCAGGGCTTGGATGCGCGGCGAATTTGCGCATACATAAGGCTGGCTAAGCACCGACTCGATCTGGAGCCGGCCGCGGAGGTGCTTGCCGGACGCATCGTTTGGCCGCACATCGATGCCGCCGAGCGCGATACGGAAGCTCGGGGCGGAAGCTCGGCGGATGACGGAGGGGAGCATGCTCGGTGAGCTGGCCTGGGACCATGCGGTCCAGGACCTTCCCGAGGAGGGCTTGGCGGTGGAGCGCCGAGCCACACCCGAGGAGTGCACCGCCGTGGCGCGCGCACTCGATCTGTTGAGCTGTCCCGGCCTGACTGCGCGCTACACGATGGGCCCGCGAAGTGGTGGCCATGTGCACCTGTGGGGCACGGTTGAGGCGGTGGTGGAGCAGAGCTGCGTCATCACGCTCGAACCGCTGCTCAGCCGCGTGGCCGAAAGCTTCCGCGTCGATTTCTGGCCCGAAGGCGACCTACCCGAGCCGGCCGGCGGCGAACTCGACTTCGCCGATCAGACTGACCTGGAGCCGATCGTGGCCGGCCGCATCGAGGTGGGGAACGTGGTCTTCCAGGCTGTGGCGAACGGCATCGACCTGTTCCCCAGGAAGCCCGGCGTCGCGTTCGAGCCGCCAGACCCGCCGTCGGCGAGCGACGATGGGCCTCACCCCACGGGCCCCTTTGCGGCCCTGGCGAAGATGAAACGCAAGCGCTAAGCCCCACCCCGCAAATGGCCTGCAAGGCAATGAAAAACCGGTTGTCTCGCTGCCGGCACGGACTATGGTCGGACACTATTGGGGGGCACTGCGGAGCTGGCGTCCGAGCAGCCATTCTCGGCCCGGCTCGCAGGTAAGGTCACGCAAGGCGATGGCAGGGCTGCGCACGATATCGCTCGATGCCATGGGCGGAGATCGAGGACCGGCCGCCGTCGTTCCCGGCGCCGCCCTGGCGCTGGAGCGCCACCGCGATATGACCTTCCTCCTGTTCGGCGATCAGGCCCGCATCCAGCCCTACCTCGATGCCGAGCCGAGCCTGGCCGGGCGGGCGCGCCTCATCCACACCGACACTGTCGTCGGCATGGAGGACAAGCCGAGCGCGGCGTTGCGGCGCGCCAAGGGCACCAGCATGTGGATGGCCCTGGAGGCAGTGGAGAAAGGCGAGGCCGAGTGCGCGGTGTCCGGCGGCAACACCGGCGCCCTGATGGCGATCTCCAGGCTGATCTTGCGGACCATGCCCGGCATCGAGCGGCCGGTGATCGCCGGCCAGTGGCCCACCATCAAGGACAACTGCATTGTCCTCGACCTCGGCGCCAACATCGGCGCCACCGCGCGCCAGCTCGCCGATTTCGCCCTGATGGGCGGAGCGATGGCGCGGGCGCTGTTCCACCTCGAGCGTCCCAGGGTGGGCCTCCTCAACATCGGCGTGGAGGAGATCAAGGGCATCGAGGAGGTGAAGCAGGCCCACGCCTGGCTCAAGGAGACCACAGGCCTGCCCATCGACTATCGCGGCTTCATCGAGGGCGATCAGATCGGCCAGGGCATCGTCGATGTGGTGGTGGTCGAGGGCTACGCCGGCAACATCGCGCTGAAGACTGCGGAAGGCACGGCCAGGCAGATGGCGACCTACGTGAAGGAAGCGCTGACCAGCTCGCTCCCGGCCAAGCTCGGCGCGCTCCTGGCCCAGCGGGGCCTGCGCGCGCTCCGCGACCGCATGGACCCGCGCGGCTTCAACGGCGGGCCGTTCCTCGGGCTCAACGGCATCGTCATCAAGAGCCACGGCGGCATGGACGCTTTCGGCTTCGCCAGCGCCATCTGCGCCGGCTACGAAATGGCCGAGAGCGATCTGATCGCGCACCTGGCAGCGGACCTGGCGGCGCTGCACGGCAAGCTCTCCGACGACAAGGCCTCCGACGACAGGACGACCGGGGCGAAGCAAGACTAGAAGCCAAAACCAGCAGAGCCGGCCCGATCTGGCACGATTGACGTGGCCGGCCACGACGAGGTGCAAAGTGGCAGTAATCAGGTCTGTGATCCGGGGCGTCGGCGCCCATCTGCCCAAGCGCGTCGTGACGAACGACGACCTGGCCCGGCTGGTCGACACCAGCGATGAGTGGATCCAGGAGCGCACCGGCATCGAGCAGCGCCATATCGCCGAGCCGGGGGAGCTGACCTCCGATCTCGGCATTGCCGCTTCGCGCCAGGCGATCGTGCGCGCCGGCATCGACCCGATCGACATCGATCTCGTGGTCTGCGCCACGGCTACGCCGGACCGCACCTTTCCGGCCACTGCCGTCAGGATCCAGGCGGGGCTGGGCGTGACCAAGGGCGCCGCCTTGGACGTACAGGCGGTGTGCTCCGGCTTCATCTATGCGCTGGCCGTCGCCGACAACTTCATCAAGACCGGACAGTCGCGGCGCGTCCTGGTGGTGGGCGCGGAGACCTTCTCGCGCATCCTCGACTGGGAGGACCGCGGCACGTGCGTGCTGTTCGGCGACGGCGCCGGTGCCGTGGTGCTGGAGGCGCAGAGCCAGGTGGGCGGTCGCGAGGACCGCGGCATCCTCGCTACCCGCCTGCGGTCGGACGGCCGCTACGAGGACCTGCTGTACGTCGACGGCGGCCCCAGCTCCACCAAGACCACCGGCCATCTGCGCATGAACGGGCGCGAGGTGTTCCGTCACGCGGTGCAGAAGATCTCCGGTGTGATCGAGGAGACGCTGGTGGCAACCGGCTATGCGATCGAGGAGATCGATCTCTTCGTCCCGCACCAGGCCAACAAGCGCATCCTGGACGGCATCGCCAAGAAGCTCGGCATTCCTCCGCACAAGGTGATGATTACGCTGGCCAAGCACGGCAACACCTCGGCGGCGTCGGTGCCGCTCGCGCTCAACCAGGCTTTCGAGGAGCACCGCATCAGGGACGGCAGCCTGCTGCTCATGGAGGCGATGGGCGGCGGTTTCACTTGGGGGGCGGCCCTGGTCCGCTGGTAGGGCCCGTTGCAGGTTCTGCGGTGCAAGCTGTTTAATTGTGTAATTTCAGTCGGTTGTTGTTGAC
>JBAPMW010000819.1:0-2088 GCA_049278815.1 Hyphomicrobiaceae bacterium | reverse complement strand
GACAAGAGCAGCATAATGAGTCCACCGTCGATGATCCACGCCGGCCATTGTATCTCGGCCCAGATTGGTGGAGCTAATACGTTGTTCGGGTCACCGAAATAGCTATACATCATTCCCCACCGGCCGAGCCCGGCGCCGAGTGGATACTCCAGAAGCAACCCAACAAACGCGTGGAGCACCTGATTGCCCCGGCTGTCGTAATACAAATCCCCGGGGTTTTCGTCGAATATCGTCGAGAAGCGGGCGAGAATGGTCTCGCCCCCTAGAGCAAGCGCGCCGATAAAGGACACGACCATGACATGCCTATCCCCTTAGTTCTGGTTAGGCGACGAAAAACGCTGTTAGATCAAAGTCATAGCGCGTCGTGCGAAGACATTCGTCGCCGGAGGCCAACTCGCTGTTACATCAGCGTTTTTGCAACTCGCCCCGGACTTATGGGGATAGGCATGCCTCATGCAGGGGTGGACGCCAGATTTCATTCCCAAGCTGGCCGAAGATGCGGTCGATGCCGAGCTGATCGACGAGATCGTGCCAATCAAGGGGCGTGACTCGCTCCGCCTATCGCGTGAGCTTGCGCAGAAAGAAGGGATATTCGTCGGAATTTCCAGCGGCGCGACGATCGCAGGCGCCCTCGCAATTTGCGCGCGGGCGCCGCAGGGTGCCAACATCCTGTGCATGTTGCCCGACACCGGTGAGCGATACCTCAGCACGTCTCTGTTTGAGGATATCCCATCGGATATGACGGACGAGGAGATTGGACTCGCCCAATCGACGCCACGTTATCGGTTCGACGCGAAGCCCCCGCCGCAACCTGACCGGGCCGACCCCGCCGCAGCCCAACCGGTGACGCCGGCGGCGGAGGAGTTCGTCGCCGAGATGGTCTCCGACCCGGACCATCCCGTCGTCATGTTCGCGCTCGAGTGGTGCGAGTTCTGCTGGTCGGTGCGCAAACTGTTACAGGAATTCGAAATTCCGTACCGGTCGATCGATATTGATTCTGCCGAGTATCAGAAGGAAAATTGGGGAGGCCAGATCCGCAAAGCGCTGCAGGTCCGCGTTACGTCCCCGACCATTCCGCAAATCTTCGTTGGTGGCCAACATATCGGCGGCTGTACCGAAACGTTCGATGCCTTCAATGATGGGCGCCTGCACAAGCTGCTGCGCGATAACGACATTAGGCTCAAACACGCGGACAACATTGACGCCTATTCCTTCCTCCCGAAGTGGCTACATCCAAGGTGGCGGGCATGGAAGTCATTTCCTTCCGTGGAGTCAACATGCGAAGTGGCAAACGTCGTGGGATGTGCTTCCAGCAGTTTCAACCGTTGCTGATCGTTGGCTTGCGATGAACATTGCCCACTCCCTTTACGATTGGTCTTTCTGGCCGATCGCCGCCATGCTGACAAGCGCTTGGCTCTGGAGGAACGTGTGCTGGAGGCCGCGCCGCCGCGCCATCATGTAGTCGGACCGCGCGCGATGGCGAGCGAGCTCATCAAACCAAGGATAGCATAGCCACGTACATTTCAGCGCCGGCTGCGCCTGCGGGACGCTGAGCCTCTGCTCCTTGTGGGTGCCAGCAGGACGTTGCCGCGTTTGCTCACAGCCATTCTTGGCACGACCCGGAAGACTTCGGCGGCGCAGCGATTCCGGCAGTTATCTAAGGGACTTGCTCCGTCGCTGGCGGTGCGGCCATGCGGGACCTTGCGTCGGTCTTCGAGCACTAGGGGCGGCCGCCGCATCCGGCGCCGGACAGCACGCAGCAACCTGCCGTCGGTTCGCTTCGTCACACCGAGTCCACGGTGGCAAGCACGTTTGGCCCGCACGCGGCGTCGATGTCCGAGTGGCCACATGCATGACCGGCGTGCCTTCGCCTCCGCCATGTGGGCGACCCGGGCTCTGCCCATGTCATGAGTGCGCCCTCGTTGACATGCTGGCGCCTCGCGACTAGCGGCGTCTGATGGTTGGGATTCACGCTGTTCGCTCAAGCTTGCGGCCTGTCGGCCGCTCGCAAGGCTACTAACCGTCTCGGCGATCAGATGACCCAAGCTCGGCACGCTTGCGAGAAAGCGCGTGTACTCCGAGGCTTTC
>JBAPMW010000818.1:0-4810 GCA_049278815.1 Hyphomicrobiaceae bacterium | reverse complement strand
GGCACGAGCCGTTTGAGAAGACACGTGCCGATCATTTTTCATAAGCGGGGGGCAACAGCCGTACGCAGGCGGGCGTATATTCGCGCATGATGCCGAGTCCGAGCGCAGGATGATGTACGTCAGGGGGACGAAGCTCAGAACGTTGATGTCGGGTACGGGTCAACCTCGCCGTGCAATGGGCGGCCGTGGGGCGGAAAGCATCGAAAGCGGACGCAAGGGACGCTGGTCAAACGTTGCGGCTCGTAGGAACTCTGCTTAGCAAATGCAGGAGGCTCTCCCGGCCGTCGGTGGAGAGCGCATGCAACCCGCATCCGGATCTCGCCCTTGCCGCTCACCGCTGTCAAAATCCACGGCTACCGCTCCGTGCGGAGCCTCTACCTGCCGGTCGACGCCTGCGCCGTGTTCGTCGGCGCCAATGGGGTGGGCAAGACCAACCTGTACAAGGCCCTGGGGCTGCTGCGGGCCGCCGCCGACAACACGCTGACGCGCACCATCGCCGAGGAGGGCGGCATCGAGTCGGCGATGTGGGCCGGCAAGCGCGGGCGGCACGAGCCCGCTCGGCTGATCCTGAAGGCCTTCCTGAGTCTGCCGGACGTGCGCGGCGGAGACGACCTGCACTATGCCTACGAGGTCGAGGCGGGGTTGCGGGCCCCGACAGAGGCGGCCTTCCGCATCGAGCCCCTGATCAAGGAGGAGCGGCTGATCCTGCGCCAGGGGCGGCGCGACATCGTGATGATGGAGCGCAGGGGCCCGCTCGTCACGCTGCGCGGCGAGGACGGCAGGCGTCAGTCGGTGGAGGGCGCGGTGCTGTCGTCGGAGACGGCGCTGGCGACGTTTCGCGACGGCGCGCACTATCCGGAGCTGGAGGCGGCTCGCCGCGAGCTGCTGGACTGGCGCCTCTATCACGATTTCCGCACCGACGCGGCCTCGCCCATCCGCCGGCCCTGCCATGCGATCGCCACGCCGACGCTGTCGCCGGACGGGCACGACCTAGCCGCCGTCCTTGCCACCCTGTTGGTCATTCGGCAGGACATCACTGAGATCGACCGCGCCATCGATGACGCCTTCCCCGGCGCGCAACTCGCCGCGGCGGACGAGGGCAGCTGGTGCCGGCTCCAGCTGCAGCTCCCCGACGTGCCGCGGCCGTTCGGTGCGCATGAGCTGTCGGACGGCACGCTCAAGTATCTGTGCCTGCTCGGGGCGCTGATGGGGTACCGGCTGCCCTCGCTGGTGGCCCTCAACGAGCCAGAGGCCAGCCTGCATCCCTCGCTGCTGCCGGCGCTGGCGCGCATGATCGCGAAGGCGGCCCAGTCTACGCGACTGTGGATCGTCACCCACTCCGAGGCGCTGGCGCGCGCGGTGCAGGAGGAGACCGGCAAGCGGCCGCGGCGGGTGATCAAGTCGGCCGGCGCGACCCTCATCGAGGGGCTCTCGGCCACGGGCGAGTTCAGATCCGACGACGAGGAGGACGCTTGAGCGTAGCCCACGTCGATGAGGGCGCCTAACGGACCAGCCCCTTCGCGAACGCGGCCACCGCATCGGCGGCGGCGGCGAGGTTGCCCTTGCGGGTGAAGCCGGAGCCGCCGCGGGGGCCGAGGTCGTGGTCGCCGTCGCCGGCCCAGTGATAGCGGATGGCCGGGGAGAGGCGCCCGGACTCAATCATGGCCTCCACCTCGGCACGAGGGCCGAACGGGTCGCGCTCGCCCTGCACGATCAGCGTTGGGCAGGCGAGGCCCTCCAGGTGGGCGGTGCGCAGCTTGGCGGGCTGGTTGGGCGGGTGGAAGGGGTAGCCGAGGCAAACGAGGCCGACAACCTCGCCGGCGGCGCAGAGCTCGTCGGCCACGAGGCTCGCGACCCGGCCGCCCATGGACTTGCCTCCGATGACCAGCGGGACGCCCGACCGCGCTGCGGCAACCGCGGCGCGGTATTCGCCAACGAGCCGCTCGGCCTTCGGCGGCGGCTTCCTGGAAACGCCTTGGGAGCCGCCTTGAGTGCTCCCGCGGCGGCGGGCCGCCATGTAGGCGAACTCGAAGCGCAGGGTGGCGATGCCGCGCTCGGCGAGCAGCGCGGCAAACGCCGTGAGGAAGGCGGTCTCCATGCCGGCGCCGGCCCCGTGCGCGCACAGGAAGCGCGCCGGCGCATCCGCCGGTCCTGTCTGTAGGAAAGTCTGCAAAAAGGTCTGCAAAGGCCCTCGCTCAGGTGCTCCGCGGGCCGCGCCCCGGCTCGCTCGTCCGCCGCGAGCGGGCGCGACACCGCCCTACATCTGTCAAGCTAATTGTCCTGGAATGCCATTTTCACTGCCGCATGTGCCATATCTGCGACACAAACGGGGGTGTATAAAGGGTCATGGCCGAACACTTAGAGAACGAACCCCTAAGAAGTCGTAAACGGCCTGGGAGCGTCTGAATGCCCCGCGGTGTGGCCAGTGTGCGTAAGCATCCGATTGTGAGCGATGTGTGTGGGCGTGGCCAGGGTCGTTGCGTTTTCGCGGGTCATCTTGAGCTGGAATCGGGCAGTCGCCCGTTCTTAGAACGGTAGTCCGCTGTTGAACGGGTGATGACATGAGTCGCGTACCTTCCCGAACCGCCGCAGACGCTCGCCGAGTCGTCACGTTGCGTCGCGTAATGCCTGGAGTTGCGTTCGAGTCCGTATCGCGTCAGTTGCCGAAAATGGCGTTGGGTCCCGCGTTGCTGGGGCTGAAACGGGCCGCCGAGGCGAAAAAGTGCCAGCGTATCGCCGGGCGGCTTGCTGCTCTCGCCGGGGCGAGACAGGCAGGAACCGCCTATGTGCGCCATGTGGATGGTCCGGGAAGCCGCTGGCACGCGGCGCGCCTCATCTGAGACGCCGCACCCCCACAGCGCAGCGCGCGGGCCTGCGCAGTGGCCTGCCGCAACTGGGACGGCCCCGAGCTCAGGGGGGCGGCAGAGATGAGGGTGGGGAGAGGTAAGCGTCGGGACAGCCCCAGTCGGGCGGTCCGCGAGGCAGGCGCATTCAGCGCGTGACGGGCATGTCAGACGGCTTCCGGGTCCCAGGTGTTGCGTCGGGAAGCCGCAGCGCTGGATGCGCCTGCCGCGCCGGTCCAGCGAATCGGCCGGATTATAGCGAGGAAGGGGACGCAATGCAGCACAATCGGCATATCAATTCTGTGCAATGGGAGCAGGCGGTGGGCTACGCGCGCCAGACGTGCGCCCGCATCTTCCGCGACGGTGGCAGCCCGCGCGCCGCGCTCACGGCCTTCGGCTTGAGCGCGGAGGCTGCCGACTGGAGCACCGCGGTCGAGCGCATCGCCCTCGTTCTGTGCGCCTCGCCGCGGCGGAAGGCGGCTTAGGCTTAGTACATGATGGCGTCATGACCGTCCTTTACGGCGTGCGACTAGCGGCCAACCTGCGACGACTGCATTGCCGATCGTCTCCGGCTCTCGGTCCGTCAACACGCCAACCACAGGACCGGTGAGCCGGCACGAACCCGAGGCTTTGACCTCTTGCCGACTACTCTTGAGCCACGCGCCGCTCCATGTGAGCATGGTCGCCTGAAGCGCATCGTCGACAACGCCTAGGGAGAGACGGCCATGGCCGAGGAGATCCGCATCGAGTTCACCCGCTTCTCGGCGTTCTACTCGCCGCTCATCGCCACTATCGCCGGTGGCTTCCTCAAAGCCGAGGGCCTGGAGCCAAAGCACTCGGTCTCGGCGCCGGGCAAATCGGCCATCGCCGGCCTGCTGGATGGGTCGGTGCACGTGGCGCAGTCGGCGCCGTCGTACAACTTCGGTCCACTGGAGCAGGGCAAGGAGCCGCCGGCGCTGCACTTCGCCCAGATCAACGAGAAGGACGGCTTCTTCCTGACGGGCCGCAGCCCCGATAAGGCCTTCGGCTGGGACAAGCTCAAGGGCCGCAAGGTGCTGGTGGATCACGGTGGCCAGCCGATGGCGATGTTCAAGTACGCGTGCTTCAAGCGCGGCTTGGCTTTCGGCGATATCGACGTGGTCGACGCCGGCTCCACCGACAAGATGATCGCCGCGTTCCGCGCCGGTGAGGGTGATTTCATCCACCTGCAAGGCCCGGCGCCGCAGCAGCTGGAGCACGACGGCGTGGGCCATGTGGTGGCGTCGGTCGGCGAGGCCATCGGGCCGTGCGCCTTCTCCAGCCTTGCCGGCACGCGCGAGTGGCTTGCCGGCGACACGGCCAAGGCCTTCATGCGTGCCTACCGCAAGGCCCGCGCCTGGCTGATCGCCACGCCGGCCGCCGAGGTGGCCAGGGCGGAGGCGCCGTTCTTCCCCGGCATCGACCCGGCGGTGCTGGCGGCTACCATCACCGCCTATCAGCGGCTCGGCAACTGGAGCCCGCACGTCGAGATCACCCGCCCTGCCTTCGAGGCGACGCTCGACATCTTCCAGCACTCGGGGCTGATAACGAAGCGGCACAGGTACGAGGATGTAGTGGCGACGCCGCCGGCGTAGGGTGCAATAAGCGAAGCGCATTGCACCGATACCCGCGCCGTGCTTGCCGCGCGGTGGACTGCCCCGCATCGCTCCCGCGGGCGGCCTACATCCTTGCTCTGGCTGACAGAATCAGACTTGTTCCGGGTAACCATCAAGCTCGGAGAGTAGTCAATGCCTATCAACGTTGAGCAGATCATCGCTGATGTGCAGGCAGAGGATCGCGCACGTCGTGATGAGGAACTCGCTCGCCACCACCAAGCAAACGAGAAGTTGCAGGAGATTTTTCTAGCCTTCAACGAGTCAAACGCTCGCAGAAGGCTACGCGATGAGTACGACGCCACTGTCGATCGCCAGCCAAGCGGCGTCGGTATC
>JBAPMW010000817.1:0-3070 GCA_049278815.1 Hyphomicrobiaceae bacterium | reverse complement strand
TCTGTGGATCGATACCTCAGGCTGCTTTCACGCAATTAGCACAACGTGGAATGATAAATCGAATGTTCCATCGGCCGGGCACCGAGGCCGTATTAACGAGGTTCTGTGAGCGCACCTTGTTGCAATTGCCGAACGGCAGCTCTTGTGACAAGGCAGAAACTCTCGGCAGTGCAACAACTTCGGCAGCTATCCGGGGGTAGAAGAGACGTGCCGGACGCGTCGGCGCCATGCCCGCCTCCTGGCACCAATCCCCGTCCGCCGGCCGTCAGGTCCCATGGGGCAACCGGCCTTGCCGCGATCCATGCGTCCGGCCGGCGACCAGAGCCGGCCTGGGCTGGGCGCCCCTCCTCCGGACCCCACACCCCACCGCCCGACGCCGCCGGCGCTCGAAGGCCGTTGCGCCGGCGCCGGATATCGACAAAATGGTGTGCGTTGGGGTTTGGGGGACAGGCGTATGTGCGTAGGGGGTGCCCGAGCTGCGGGCAAGCGGGCGGCATGAGGGATGTCGCCACCAGTGTTTCCAGCGGTATCGGCCAGCCGGCCTGGTCGCTCGACGACAACGACCGGGCGGTGCTGCGCCGCCTCTTGACAGACCTGCGCCGCCTGCTGTCGCTGGCCAAGGCCAGCGACGAGATCATGGCCGTTGGCGAGGTGGTGGAGGCGGTGGAGAAGGTCCGCGACGGCGAGGGCGTCGAGGGCGTCATCACCCTGTCCGTGGGGGTCCAGGACGGCAACGAGTCGTTCAGTGAAGGCTGGTTCGTGCGCTTGGGGCTGAGCCCCGACGCCATCGTCCTTGACAAGCTGAACACCACCTACTCGGTGGAGATGGGCCTCGCCCGCCACGCCACCAGCTACGCGGTGCTCGGGCCGGGCGGCGGCTTCGACGGCGCCGGCGTCGCCGCCTGGCTCGCGGAGCTCAACGAGCTGCGCCGCTGGAGCACCGCCGAGATCCACAGCGAGCGCGTGCCGCTTTGAAATGGGCGAATGGCGAATGGTGAGTGGCGAATGGTCAAAGGCGGGCGGAGACCTGCCATTGGCCATTCGCCATTCTTGACGGGCGCGCGCGGACGCGGCAAGGGACAGGCCATGTCCGACCCGCGCTACAACAAGTCGTTCCCCGTCTCGTGGGATCAGTTCCACCGCGACGCGCGGGCGCTGGCCTGGCGGCTGGCCGACAAGGGGCCGTTCGAGGCCATCGTCTGCATCACCCGCGGCGGGCTGGTGCCGGCCGCCATCGTCGCCCGCGAGCTCAACCTGCGGGTCATCGAGACGCTCTGCATAGCGAGCTACGACGAGACCGTGCAGGGATCGCTCGAGGTGCTCAAGCCGGTGGCGCCGGCGATTGCGGCCATCGGCGACGGCAAGGGCAAGGGTGTGCTGCTGGTGGACGACCTCACCGACACGGGCAACACCGCCAGAGTGGTGCGGCAGATCCTCCCCAATGCCCATTTCGCCACGGTCTACGCCAAGCCGGCCGGCGCGCCGTTGTGCGACACCTTCGTCACCGAGGTCTCGCAGGACACCTGGATCTACCTGCCGTGGGACCTCGACCTCGCCTACGCCCAGCCCATCGACAGCGCCCGCCGCGACCCGCCGCAGAGGTAGCTTTCCGCCTCTTTTCGGCCATTGCGGCGGTCAATCTGGTGAGGTGCCTGTCCGGCAGTCGGGCGTCGGCAGTCGGGTGTCGACGAAACGGTTGTGAAACGGCCAAAGAGCTTGCAGATGCTGTCGTTCGAGTGGTTGCTTGACCCAGTCTCGCCGCAGGCCTTCTTCTCCGAGTACTACGAGCGCCAGCCGCTGCTGATCGAGGGGGGGCACCCCGCGAGGTTCAGCCCGCTCCTCAGCGTGGCTGCCATCGACCGCTTCCTTGCCGGCAGCACGCCCCGCCACCCGGACGTCTTCCTCGTCGACGCCGCCCGCGATCTGAAACCGGAGGACTACACCCTGGCCGACGGCTCCGGCCGCATCGACCTGCCGCGCGCCTACCAGCTGTTCCACTCCGGCGCCACCATCTCCATCGGCCAGCTGCAGGAGCGCCTGCCCGAGCTGGCCGAGCTGTGCCGCTCGGTGGAGCGCACCTTCAGCTGCCCTTTCCAGACCAACATCTATCTTTCACCCCGCGATGCCCAGGGCTTCAAGACGCACTACGACAGCCATGACGTGCTCGTGCTGCAGGTTGCCGGGTCCAAGCACTGGACGCTCTACGGCAGCGGCACCGGCGTGGAGCTGCCGCTGCGCGGCCAGGGCTTCAACCCCGACGAGCACAGTCCGGGGCCCGCGATGCGCGAGCTCACCGTGAAGGCGGGGGACGTGCTCTATTGTCCACGCGGGGTGTTCCATTCCGCGCGCGCCACCGACGAGGTGTCGCTGCACATCACGCTGGGGGTCATGGGCAGGACCTGGGCCGACGTCATGATCGAGGCCATGTCGGAGGCCTGCCTCGCCTCGCCGGCGTTCCGCACCCACCTGCCCGCCGGCTTCGCCAGCCCCGGCTTCGACTCCGCCCAAGCCGAGGCGACCTTCCGGTTCCTCATCGACACCTTCGCCGGCAGCGCCAGGCTCGGGCCCATCCTGGAGCGCTTCGCGGAGGGCTTCGTGACCTCGCGCCGGCCCGCCTTCCAGGGCTGCCTTGAGGAGCTCGACAGCCCGCCGCCGGTCACGCTGGAGAGCCGTGTGGTCGCCCGCCCGCATCTGGTGTACCTGCTGCGCGAGCAGGGCGAGAGCCTCGATATCCTGTTCGGGCCGACGCAGATCTCGCTGCCCGCGTTCACGCGCCCGTCCGTCGAGGCCGCCCTGAGGGGCAAGCCGCTCCGCGTCTCAGACCTGCCCGGCCAGCTCGACGACCCCGGCAAGATCGTGCTGGTGCAGCGCCTGATCCGGGAGGGGCTGCTGGTGCGGGAAGAAAAGCCGTGAACTCGTGAGATCGTGAGATCGAATTCACGACTTCACGACTTCACGATCTCACCACTTCTCAACGATCCGGCTCGTCGGGTTCCGCCACCGGCCCGCCGATGATGTTGGTCATGTCGGAGCCGTCCTCCTCCTCCGCCTCCAGGAAGGTCTCGTCCTC
>JBAPMW010000816.1:0-5677 GCA_049278815.1 Hyphomicrobiaceae bacterium | reverse complement strand
GGCGCGATCAGCTCGTAGCGCGCGCCGAGGGTCTCGCCGAGACGTCGCCACTGGCCGCCGCTCGCTCCCGGGCCGTGCAGGGCAATCACAGGCTCGCGCGTACGTTCCTCGGGCTGGTCGGCCGGGGCGGCAAGAGCGCGGAGGCGGGAGGCAATGTACTTGTCCATGTGTCTTTCTCCTTGAAAGGGCCGTCAGCGTGGGTGCACCCACTTGGGCAGGAAGCGGGCGGGATCGCCCGGCACGCTGGCGTCGAGCGCGACGCCGCATTGGGTGAGGCGCGCTTGCAGCTCGCCGGTGCGGAACAGCTCCATGGTCTCCGTGCACCCGCCGACCGGCGCGCCGCCGACGAACACCTGGGGGATGGTGGGAGAGCCCAGGCGCCTGAGCAGGTCCTTGCGGATCTCGCCGCCGAGGTCGCCCTGCTGGAATGCGACCGAATCGAGGTCGAGGCTGCGGTAGGCAATGCCGTAGGCGTGGAAGAACTTGCGCAGCGCCCAGCAGAACTCGCACCATTCGAGCGCGAACATCACCACCGGCTGCGCCGGATCGAGGATCGCCTGCTCGACGAATTGCGTCGCGTGCGCTTTGGGCTCCGGCAGGCTCGCTGAAGCGGCGACGGCGGATGACGCGGTCGGAGCTGCCGGCCCCGAGGGCGCGCCGATGCGGTACCCGTCGGTAGAGGCGGCGATCTCCTCCTCCGCCTCCGACATCGTCTCCGAGATGCCGTCGAACAACGGCGTGGAGAGATAGCGCTCGCCGGTATCGGGGATCATGCAGAGCACGGTCGATCCCTTGGGGATGCGCTCACCCAGCGCGATGGCGCCCGCCAGCGTGGCGCCGCCGGAGATGCCGGCAAAGATGCCCTCCTCGGTGGCGAGCGCGCGCGCCAGCCGCAGGGCGTCGTTGCCGTTCACGCCGACGACCTCGTCGACGTGGGCGGCATGAAGCGCGTCCTGCGTCAGCTTGGGGATGAAATCGGGCGCCCAGCCCTGCATGAGGTGTGGCCGGAACATGGGGTGGCTGGCGGCGGCGGATCCGTCGACGTTGTATGCCTGGGCGATGCCGCTGCCGATCATGGGGGCGTTGTCGGGCTCGCACAGCACGATGCGCGTCGAGGGCCGCCGGGCCTTGAGCACGCGCGCGACGCCGTTGAGCGTGCCGCCGGTGCCGGAGCCGGTCACCCAGTAGTCGAGGCGCCGGCCCTCGAAGTCGCCCAGGATCTCCTGCGCCGTGGTGCGGGCATGGATGTCGGGGTTGGCCTCGTTCTCGAACTGGCGGCACAGGAACCAGCCGTGGCGCTCGGCCAGCTCGCTCGCCTTGGCGACCATGCCCGTGCCCTTGGCCGCCGCCGGCGTGAGCACCACCTTGGCGCCCAGGAACCGCATCAGCTTGCGCCGCTCGACGCTGAAGCTCTCCGCCATGACGATGACGAGCGGGTAGCCCTTCTGCGCGCACACCATGGCAAGGCCGATGCCGGTGTTGCCGCTGGTCGCCTCCACCACGGTCTGGCCCTGCCTGAGGGCGCCCGCCCGCTCGGCCGCCTCGATGATGCCGAGCGCCAGGCGGTCCTTCACCGAGCCGAGCGGGTTGAAGGCCTCGAGCTTGGCGTAGAGGTCGATGCCCGCCGGGGCGAGCTTGTTGATGCGCACCACGGGCGTGCGGCCGATGGTGTCCAGGATCGAGTTGTGCGGGCCGGGCATTGTGGGGTGTCCTTCCAGGTCAGGCCGCGAGCGCGGTGCGGAGGCCGCGGCGCTGGCGCGCCAGCGCGAGCAGGGCCATGAGGTTGAGGCCGCCCGCGGCACCCGCCAGCACGAAGGCGAGCGCGTAGCTTGCGAACAGATCGAACAGCAGCCCGCCCGCGTAGCCGCCCGCGGCCATGCCCGCCCAGGCGATCAGCATCACCATGCCCAGCGCACTGCCGAAGCGGTTGGCCGCCACGGTCTCGCGCACGCACAGGATGAGGCAGGTCATGTTGCCGGAGAAGCCGAAGCCGAACACGGCGGACAGCGTCAGCAGCGAGGCAGCGTCGCCCAGCAGCGGATAGGCGAGAACGCAGCCGGTCTGGATTACGGAGGCGAGCGCGTAGGACGGCACATAGCCGATGCGGTCGGCGATGGCGCCGAAGCAGACGCGCCCCACCGCGCCCGACAGCATGGCAATGAGCAGGCTGGCGGCGCCCAGCTCCGGCGACCCGCACAGGCCGCCGACGAAGCTCGCCAGGTGCACGAGCGGCACGCCCATGCAGGTGCAGCACATGAAGGCGGCGACGGCCAGGATGGCGAGGCCCCGGCGCTCGCCGGCGCTGAGGGGCTCCGACGCCACGACGGCTCCGGCTACGACGCCGACGCTGTCGGGGCGACGCAGGCGCGGGAAAGTGAGCAGCAGCGCCACGAGCACCGCGATGCTCAGGTAGAGGAACGCCTGGCGCCAGCCGACGTCGCGGATCAGGATGCTGGCAACGTAGGGCAGGATGCCCGGGCCGGCGGCGCCGCCGGCCGTGACGATGCCGATGGCGAGTCCGCGGTTGCGCACGAACCACTCGCCCGGCGCCGAGACCAGGGGGGCGTAGAGCACCGCGAAGCCGAAGCCGCCGAGCACCAGATTGGCGGCATAGAAGTGCCAGAGCGACTGCGCGGCGGCCATGCCGAGGAGCGACAGCACCATGCCCGCGCCGCCGATCGTCAGCAGCAGCCGGATATCGAGACGGTCGGACAGGCGGCCCCAGATAAGGCCGCCCACCGCCATGCCGGCGGCGGCCATGGCGTAGCCGAGGCTCACGTCGGCACGCGACCAGCCGAACGCCTGCTCCAGCGGCTGCATGAAGACCGACGTGAGCGCCAGGCAGCCGAAGCCGAGCGCCATGCCGACCGTCCCGCCCACGACGGCCCACACGGCGTGCGGGTCCTGGGTGTCGTCGCGCGCCAGCCCCATGGGGGTGCTCGGCGCATGCTGGATGCTCATCTCGCTCTCCGTCGGGTGCAGAGGCCGCCCGGCGGATCGGGTGTTGCGGGCCGGCAGGCTGTGGT
Source organism: Hyphomicrobiaceae bacterium (assembly GCA_049278815.1). GTDB lineage: Bacteria > Pseudomonadota > Alphaproteobacteria > Rhizobiales > Hyphomicrobiaceae > AWTP1-13. The sequence goes on along the minus strand of JBAPMW010000816.1, from coordinate 2,651 downwards.
CTTTGCCACCCGGCCGGCGCCCGCGCATCCATCGATCGGTTGAGGCTGTTGCGGCAACGTTGTCCGCACGAGAGGCAGAGGAGGCCGCGCCACGACGTAGGGTGCAATAGGGCGTCAGCCCCTATTGCACCGATCTGCGGCGGTCAGGGGGGAATCGGTGCGATGCGCTCCGCTCATCGCACCCTACGATTCCGGCCCGCCTGCGCGCGACGCGTCGCCCTGCAGCCTGCCGCCTACAGGCGCGGGTCCACCGGCTCGCTCTCCAGCGCCAGCACGGCAAACACAGCCTCGTGCACGCGAGCCAGCGGTGCGCGCGATGAAGCGGTTGAGCGCTTCCTGGCCGAAGCGGAGCTCGCGCATCGCAAGCGAGCGCTTGCGGCCGAGACCGCGGCTGCGCAGGCGCACGAGGTGCTCGGGGGCGTCGTACTCGGGGCCGTAGATAATGCGCAGATACTCGGGGCCGCGGCACTTCAAAGGTGTCAGACCCTCCGGGTCTGACACCTCCTCACCGCCGCAGGGCGGCTTGCGGCGATGAGCCCAGGTGCAGGCCGGCGTCGATCATCAGGGTCTCGCCGGTGATGTGACGCGAGGCGTCGGACATCAGGAACAGGGCGGCCTCGGCAATGTCCTCGGGCTTGGAGGCGACCTGGAGCGGCGTGATGCTCATGATGCGCTCGCGCACCGCCTGCGTTTTCTCCTCGCCGAAGGCATCGGGGAACCAGCGCGTGTCGATGAAGCCGGGACAGATGGCGTTGACGCGAATCTTGGGTGCCAACGCGCGGGCGAGCGACAGCGTCATGGTGTTGAGCGCCCCCTTCGACGCGGCGTAGGCAACGGATGAGCCCATGCCGGTGACGCCGGCGATCGACGAGGTCATCACCACGCTCGCCCGCCCTGCAGCCTCCAGCAGGCCGCGGCAGGCCCGGGTCATCTGGAACGGCCCCACCGTATTGACGGAGTAGAGCCGCAGGAAGTCCTCCTTCGACAGCGCGTCGAGATTGGCATGGTTCTGGGCGTGCTTGGTGACGCCGGCGTTGTTCACCAGCACGTCGAGGCGGCCGAAGTACTCAGCCGCGGCGGCGATCTTGCGGCAGTCGGCGTCCTCCGCCACGTCGCCCTGGGCAATCACCGCCTCGGCGCCGGCGCTGCGCACGAGATCGGCGGTGGCCTCCGCCTCCTTGAGGCTCTTGGTGCAGTTGAGGACCACGGCCTTGGCCCCGCGCCTTGCCGCCCCCACAGCGATGGCCGCGCCGAGACCTGTCGCGCCGCCCGTGACCAGGATCACCTTGTCGTCGAAATCCGCCATCGCTCGCTTCCTCCTGTCGATCGTCCTATCGCCCGCGGCGCGCCCGGCCCCGCACCAGCTTGCGGGCATCCGCCACTATCTTGGCATGGTCGAAGGCCAGATCGGCCTTGGTCCAGTCCGCAACCCACTCGGCCGCCGCGGCGTCGTCGCCGGCCCTGGGCCTCGCCCGCGGAGCGCTGGCGAGAAAAACGACCGAGCAGGTGTGCCCGCGCGGGTCGCGCCTGGGGTCGGAATAGACGCCCACAAGCTGCAGCCGTCCGGCCTTGACGCCCGTCTCCTCCTCAAGCTCGCGCCGGGCGGCCTCCTCCACCGTCTCGCCGATCTCCACAAAGCCGCCGGGCAGCGCATATTGGCCCTGGAACGGCGCGAACTTGCGGCGGACGAGCAGCACGCGGCCACGTGCGTCGAAGACGACACAGTCGGCCGCCAGCAGCGGCGTCTTGGGCTTTGCCATCGTCAACTCCGCAACCAGCGATCCTGTCCGCCACCATGTCCCGCCGCGTCCGGTGAGGCTACAGCAAGAACACACCGCAAGGGCTGCATCTCCGCGCGCGCCTCAGACTCGGGCGACTCAGATATGCTTGCGGTCCGCCTGGGGGCCGTCTGGCGCCAAGTCTCCCCCGATCCGGGGATCGCGGCAAAATTGTGTCACGCCATGTCATGTGCCGCGTGGGGAGAGTACCAGCCACGGAGCCCAACTCTTGGACTTTTCCACTCTGCTGCTCTGCGCGGCCCTGACCATCCTGCCCTTGATCGGGGCCGGCCTGCTGGCCGTCATGGTGCTGCTGGAGCGCCCCGAGCCGCTGACCCCGGCGACGGCGAACGGTGCGTCCGAGGCGCGTCGCCGTCCGCGCCGCAAGGCCGCCCGCCGCCAGCGCTGACGGGCGGAACGCCTTGAGACCGCGTGCTCCAGACTGTCCTGCTATGTTTCCGTCACCGAGAAGCGCGGAAGTACTCCCCCTAGCGAGACACTGTGGTATACTTTTTTGCTTGTGGAGGCATCCGTATGTGTCCCGAATCGCGTATGAGCGTGTGTAAAGATGAATGATCGGGTCGACATGACCGCTCTTCAGATGTATCTGGAGCTGCAGCGATTCGGCCTGCAATCGATCGCGAGCGCTCCCCCATCTCCAACCATGCCAAGCGCGTTCCAATACGTGCCAACGCACTTGGTTTACTCGACCGATGATAGCTATGCCGAACTGGTCAGAGATACTTTCGGAGATTCAGAAGGAGGGGATGGCTGGAAGCCAGAGGGTGCCGTCCCGATGATGGTGGGAATTCGGTGAGCGGGTCTCCGGCAAGGGTGAGGGTATCGCGTCAGGCGGCGAGGTCAATTGGCTCG
>JBAPMW010000815.1:0-8821 GCA_049278815.1 Hyphomicrobiaceae bacterium | reverse complement strand
GGCCAGGAAGTGCCGCGCCAGCTCCGGCACGTCCTCGAGCCGCTCGCGCAGCGGTGGCACCCAGATGGGGAACACGTTGAGGCGGTAGTAGAGGTCCTCGCGGAACCTCCTCTCCTTGACGAGCTTCATCATGTCCCGGTTGGTGGCCGAGATGAGACGGAAGTTCACCTTGATCGGCCGCTTGGCTCCGACGGGGTCGATCTCGCCGTCGTGCAGCGCGCGCAGCAGCTTGACCTGCGCCTCCAGCGGCAGCTCGCCGATCTCGTCAAGGAACAGCGTGCCCCCGTCCGCCTCCTGGAACTTGCCGATACGCCTGTCGACGGCGCCCGTGAAGGCGCCTTTCTCATGGCCGAACAGGAGGCTCTCGACCAGGGTCTCGGGGATGGCGCCGCAGTTGACCACCACGAATGGCTTCGACCGGCGCTCGCTCTCGCCCTGGATGGCGCGGGCGACCAGCTCCTTGCCGACGCCGCTCTCGCCCTCGATCAGGACCGGGATGCCGGAGGCGGCCGCGCGCCGACCCAGCGCCACGACCCTCCGCATAGGCTCGGCGCGCAGCACGAGATCCGCGAAGTTGAGTGCACCTTCGGGATTGGGCATGGGCTGCGACGCTCGCTTTTACGCTACTGGCAATACGCGGGCTGCAAACAGCCTCCCCGCCCACCAAATGCCTGGAGGGCTGCGAGCGGCCTCTGTTCCGCAGCCGAGACTGCCCCAATTGGGTAAATGCATCCTTTCCAGGGAGAGGCAGTGGGCAGGAATGTAGGTTGGGTTAGGCCCGAAGGGCCGTAACCCAACATTGGCATTCGCGCCATGTTGGGTTACGCGCTATCGCGCTAACCCAACCTACGGCTCCTGCCTTCCCCAAGGAGAATTGGATGAGCGCGACGAACGAGCAGAGCGTGCGACAGACCGCAGCGCCGCAGCCCGCCGACCTCGGGCCGATGCCGGTCTGGGACTTGCGCGACCTCTATCCCGGACCGCAGTCCAGGGAGGTCGAGGCCGACCTGAAGAGGGCCGCCGCCGGCGCGAAGCGCTTCAAGGAGACCTACGAGGGCAAGCTGGCCGCGCTGGCCAAGGAGGGAGCGCCCTTCGGCGAGGCGATCGCCGGCTACGAGCGGCTCGGCGAGACGCTGAGCAGGCTCGGCTCCTATGCCGGCCTGCTCTATGCGGCCGACCGTGCCAACCCGGAGCACGCGCGCTTCTACGGCAACATCCAGGAGCAGCTGACGGCGATCTGGACGCAGATCCTGTTCTTCGAGCTGGAGATCAACCGCTTGGAGGATGCGGAGCTGGCCGAGGCCCTGAAGGCGCCGTCGGTCGCCCGCTACAAGCCGTGGCTGGAGGACCTGCGCAAGGAGAAGCCCTATCAGCTGGAGGAGCGCCTGGAGCGCCTGTTCCACGAAAGCGCGCTCACCTCGCGCGCCGCCTGGAATCGCCTGTTCGACGAGACCATGGCGGCGCTGCGCTACGACGTGAAGGGCGAGCCGGCGCCGCTGCCGATCGAGCCGACGTTGAGCCTCCTCATGCACCCCGACGGCGCCCGACGCCAAGCCGCCGCGGAGGCGCTGGCGAAGGTGTTCAAGGACAACATCCGCCTGTTCACCTTGATCACCAACACGCTCGCCAAGGACAAGGAGATCTCCGACCGCTGGCGCGGCTTTGAGGACGTGGCCGACAGCCGCCACCTCTCCAACCGTGTCGAGCGGGAGGTCGTCGAGGCGCTGGTGAGCGCGGTGCGCGAGGCCTGTCCGACAACCGCGCACCGCTACTACGCCCTGAAGGCCAAGTGGCTCGGCAAGCCCAGGCTCGCCCACTGGGACCGCAACGCGCCGCTCCCAGACCGGCCGGAGCGCACCGTCACCTGGGGCGAGGCGCGCGCCACCGTGCTCAAGGCCTACGGCGCGTTCGAGCCGCGGCTCGCCACCATCGCCGAGCGCTTCTTCGACCGCGGCTGGATCGATGCGCCGGTGCGCGAGGGCAAGTCGCCCGGCGCCTTCTCGCACCCGACGGTGCCGTCCGTGCACCCCTACATCCTGTTGAACTACCAGGGCAAGCCGCGCGATGTGATGACGCTGGCCCATGAGCTCGGCCACGGCGTGCACCAGACGCTGGCGGCGCCGCTCGGGCCCTTGCTGGCGCAAACGCCGCTGACCCTGGCCGAGACCGCATCCGTGTTCGGCGAGATGCTGACCTTCAAGGCCCTGCTCGCCTCCGCCACCGACGCCAAGGAGCGCAAGGCTCTCCTGGCGCAGAAGACCGAGGACATGATCAACACGGTGGTGCGCCAGGTCGCCTTCTACGCGTTCGAGCGGCGCCTGCACGAGGAGCGCCGGGCCGGCGAGCTGACCTCGGAGCGGATCGGGCAGCTGTGGCTCGAGGTGCAGGGCGAGAGCCTCGGTCCGGCGGTCGAGCTCAACGAGGGCTACGAGAGCTACTGGTGCTACGTGCCCCACTTCGTGCACTCGCCGTTCTACGTCTACGCCTATGCCTTCGGCGATTGCCTGGTGAGCTCGCTCTACGGCCTCTACCAGGACGCCCACCCCGGCTTCGTCGCCAAGTACGTCGCCATGCTGGAAGCGGGCGGCTCCAAGCACCACTCGGAGCTCTTGCAGCCGTTCGGCCTCGATGCCACCCAGCCCGCCTTCTGGCGCAAGGGCCTCAAGGTGCTCGAGGGCATGATCGACGAGCTGGAGGGAATGTAACGCGAGGTAGGTCGGGTCGAGCGTCAGCGAAGACCCAACGCAATTGAAGTCGATGCGCTCGCCAATGTGTTGGGTCTGCGCGGCGCTTGACCCAACCTACTTCTGAAGCCTGTTGGGGAGGTCGCAATGCGCACGAAGGCCACGGCCCTCTATCCGTTCGTTCCGTCCGGGCCGGACTTCCGGCTGGCGCTCGCCTTTTTCGCCGAGCTCGGCTTCGAGGCGGCCTGGGAGCGCGACGGCTACGCCGGGCTGCGCTGGGGCGGCGCCTATTTCATCCTCCAGAGCATCGATGTCCCGGAGTGGCAGGCCAATCAGATGGTGGTGATCGAGGTGGAGGACCTCGACTCCTGCTGGGCCGAGATCGAGCGCAACCAACTCGCCGCCAGATTTACCGGCGCCAAGCTGCGGCCGCCCACGGATTTCCCCTGGGGTCGCGAGGTGCACATCGTCGATCCCGCCGGCGTCTGCTGGCACCTGCGGCAGAGTCGGTAGGCAGGTGTCAGACCCAGAGGGTCTGACACCCGCGCAGCGCCTACGATATCCGCTCGCTCTGTCGTGCCCTCGGCGCGACAGGACCGGAGGCGCGTGACGACTGGATCATGATCAGCTCCGACAGGTTCTCGGCGGTGATGTAGCCGACCAGCCGGCCAGCCGGATCGACGACACCGACAAGCCGGGCGGGGGAGCGCTGGACGCGCTCGAAGACGTTGTCGAGACAGGCGTTCTCCGGCACCGTGGGGATGTGGCGGTCCATGATCTCCAGGACCGGCGTGGTGCCGCCGCGCTGCTGGAGCGCCGTGACGAGGGCGTCGCGCGTGAGCACCCCGCGCAGCATGCCGGCGCCATCCACGACAGGGAATTCCTGCTGGGTGGTGCGCAGGAGCAGGGAGGCGGCATCGTCGGCGATCGAGGAGGGCGCCAGCGTCTTGTAGGCGGTGATCATGGCGTGGCCGGCGAGATAGCCGCGCGTGTACTCCCGCGCCTGCACGTAGCCCGCCTCGCCGCTGGCGGCGAGGAAGATGAACACCGCGACGAGGACCAGCAGCGGGTTGCCGAACACGAGGCCGAGGAGGCCGAACGCGAACGCCAGCCCCTGGCCGATGGTGGCCGCCACGCGCGTCGCCCGCGTGTAGCCTAGCGGAATCGCGAGCAGCGCGCGCAGCACGCGACCGCCGTCCATGGGGAAGGCCGGGATCAGGTTGAAGACGCACAGCACGACGTTGGCGGCCGCAACGCGCCCGATCAGCGAGGTCCTGGTCTCCTCGAGCTGGGCCATCTGGCCGAGGTCGAGGCTTGCGCCCAGCCCGAGGGCAAGCCCCACCGCGATCACCAGGTTCACGGCCGGGCCGGCAAGCGCGACCACGATCTCCTGGCCCGGCTTCTCGGGCATGCGCTCCAGCGAGGCGATGCCGCCGATGGGCAGCAGCGTGACATCGGAGGTGCGGATGCCATAGGCGCGCGCGGCGAACACGTGGCCGAACTCGTGCAGGACCACGCAGAGGAAGAGCAGAGTGATAAAGACGACGCCGTCGATCGCCGCCTCAGCGCCGCCGCGCATCCAGTGGAAGGCGGCGATCCAGGCGAGCAGCAGGAAGAACGTCAGGTGGATGCGCACAGCCGTGCCAGCCACGCTGAACAGCCTGATCGACCAACTCATGTGCATGCCCTCCTCATCGCGGGGCCGGGACGGGAACAAGGGAGTCTAGCATTGGCACCGGGTTTGTGAGCCAAGATTTGCTCAGCTCCCTTGTAACGCATAACGTTGCGCGTTATATAACCTCATGATCGCCAGCTTTCGCGACAAGGAGACGGCGACCATCTGGGGAGGTCTTCGCAGCAGGCGGCTTCCCGCGGACATTCAATCCGTTGCCTTGCGCAAGCTGCGTCTTGTCAATAGCGCGCGCCGGCTCGAGGACCTGCGCGTACCGCCGGCGAACCGCTTGGAAGCGTTGATGGGCGATCGCAAAGGGCAACACTCGATCCGCATCAACGACCAATGGCGGATATGCTTCGTCTGGAGTGAGGGCAATGCCCACCAAGTCGAGATCGTCGATTACCACTGAACTGCTTCCCAACCCGCATCCGGGCGAAATCCTGTTGGAAGAGTTCCTGAAGCCGATGGGCCTGTCGCAGACGGCGCTGGCCAACGCCATCGGCGTGCCGCCGCGGCGTATCAATGAGATCGTGCTCGGCAAGCGCATTGTCACGGCCGATACGGACCTGCGCCTGGCTCGCTACTTCGGGGTGTCGGAGGGGTTTTTCCTCGGCCTCCAGACCGACCACGACCTGATGGCGCGCCGCCGGCAGATCGGCGAGGCGCTGAAGGCGATCAGACCGCGGGCGGCGTGAGAGGAGCAGCGCCTCTGCAGGCGGCGCTCACGAGTCGCGACGGGGCCTCGCCGGCTTCTTCCCGGCCGTCGCCCTCCGGCCCGCGGCCAGCGCGGCGCGTGCCCATGCGAGCATCTCCTCGGGCTCGTCGAGCAGACGCTCGGGCACGCGCCAGTACGCGCCCATCCGCACCGTCTTCCCCCTGGCTTCGTAGCTGAACGGCGTCATGCCCTCCATCTCGTAAGAGGCGCGGTTGCCGTCGTCGACTTTGAAGTGGAGCACGTCGCGCAGGATGAGGCCGAAGATCACCCCGTCGCAATAGACGCCGGCGCCGCTGAACATGCGCTTGAGCGTGATGCCGCCGAGGGGCTCCAGCTGCTCCTTGAGCAGGGCGACCAGGCTCTCACTGACGGCCATCGCCGGCACTCGGCTCAATACATCCCCAGCAGCAGCCGCGCCTCGTCGGACATGCGCTCCTTGTCCCAGGGCGGGTCGAAGGTGAGCTTGACGGTGACCTGGCCGACGCCGGCGACGGAGCCGACTGCGTTCTCCACCCAGGCCGGCATCTCGCCGGCGACCGGGCAGCCGGGCGACGTGAGCGTCATGTCGATGGCGACGTTGCGGGCGTCGTCCACGTCGATCTTGTAGATCAGCCCCAGCTCGTAGATGTCGGCCGGGATCTCCGGATCGTACACGGTCTTCAGCGCCGCCACGATATCGGCCGTGAGCTGCTCCAGCTCCTCGGGTGGGATGGAGGCGCCGGGTTCCGGCGTGGTCGGTTTGTCTTCCATGGCTTGGTCGGTGGTCCGTAGGGTGGGTTAGGGCCGAAGGCCCGTAACCCACCACGTCGAGGGTACCTATGGTGGGTTACGCGCTATCGCGTTAGCCCACCCTACGATACTACGCGAAAAACTCGTGCGCCTTCACCAGGGCCGCCACCAGGGTGTCCACCTCGGCCTTCGTATTGTACATGGCGAACGAGGCGCGGCAGGTAGCCGTAACGCCGAGGCGGTCCATCAGCGGCTGGGCGCAGTGGTGACCGGCACGCACCGCCACGCCGGAGCGGTCGATGATGGTGGCGATGTCGTGGGGGTGCAGCCCCTCGATGCTGAAGGAGACGATGGCGCCCTTGTCCCTGGCATGCCCATGGATCTTCAGCCAGTCGAGCTGCCCGAGCCGCTCGTGGGCGTACTCCTTCAGCTCCTTCTCGTGAGCCGCGATGCGCTCGCGCCCCACCTGCATCATGTAGTCGAGCGCGGCGCCCAGCCCGATCGCCTGCACGATCGGCGGCGTGCCGGCCTCGAACTTGTGCGGCGGTCGGCCGTAGACGATGCGGTCGGCGTGCACGCTCTCGATCATGTCGCCACCGCCCTGGTAGGGTGGCATGGCGTCGAGGTGCTTGCGCTTGGCATACAGCACGCCGATGCCCGTTGGCCCGTAGGTCTTGTGGCCGGTGAAGGCGTAGAAGTCGCAGTCGAGATCCTGCACGTCGACGGGCATGTGCACTGCCGCCTGCGCGCCGTCCACCAGCACGGGGACGCCGCGCCCGTGGGCGATGCGCACCACCTGCCGGATGGGCACCACGGTGCCGAGAACGTTCGACATGTGCGTGATGGCCACCATGCGGGTGCGCGGGGTGATGAGGCGCTCCAGCTCCTCCAGCAGTAGCTCGCCGGAGTCGGAGATCGGCGCCCACTTGAGGACGCAGCCCTTGCGCTCGCGGTGGAAGTGCCAGGGCACGATGTTGGAGTGGTGCTCCATGACGGAGAGCACGATCTCGTCGCCCTCCTTGAAGTCCATGCCGAAGGAGCCGGCCACCAGGTTGATGGCGTCCGTCACGTTGCGGGTAAGGATGATCTCGTCGGTGCTGGCCGCGTTGAGGAAGCGGCGCACCGTCTCGCGCGTGTTCTCGTACTTGGCGGTGGCGGCGTTGGAGAGGTAGTGCAGGCCGCGGTGGACGTTGGCGTACTCCATCTTGTAGGCGTGGTCGATGGCGTCCAGCACTGCCCGCGGCTTCTGGGCCGAGGCGCCGTTGTCGAGGTAGGTGAGCGGCTTGCCGTAGACCTCGCGGAACAGGATGGGGAAATCGGTGCGGATGCGCTCGACGTCATAGCCGCTACCGGTGAAGTCGGATTCCTTGGTCAGCGCCGTCATCGTCGTTCTCCCACGAGCATCGACCGTAGGTTGGGTCGAGCGTCAGCGAAGACCCAACACATTCACAGGCACCCCTACCAACGTGTTGGGTCTGCCCCCGGCCTTCGCCGGGGTTGACCCAACCTACGCTTGGCCCACCAAGCCGGCCAGCCTGCGTTTGGCGATTGCCGATACTGCCTCGCGCAGCGGCCCGTCCTCCAGCTTGTCGAGCACCTCGCCGACGAAGCTCTCGATCAGCAGGGTGCGCGCCTCGGAGAGAGGGATGCCGCGCGAACGCAGATAGAACAGCAGGTCATCGTCGAGCTGGGCCGCCGTGGAGCCGTGGCCGCACACCACGTCGTCGGCGAAGATCTCCAGCTCGGGCTTGGAGTCGAACTCGGCGTCCTCCGACAGCATCAGGGCCTGCGCCATCTGCTTGCCGTCGGTCTTCTGGGCATCGGGCCGCACGATCACCTTGCCCTGGAACACGCCGCGCGCCCGGCCGGCCAGAACGCCCTTGACCAGCTCACGGCTGGTGCAGCCGGGGACGGCATGGTCGATGAACATCGTGGTGTCGATATGCTCGCTGCCGCGCCCGAGGAAGCAGGCCGCCACGTCGAGCTTGCCGCCCTCGCCCGCAAAGGTGACGGCAAGGTGGTTGCGCACGAAGCCGGTAGCGGCGGTGAGCTGGAACGGTCGATAGGTGGCGCCGGCGGCGAGCGTCGCCTGCCAGCTCGCGAGATGGATCGAGCCTTCGCCGTCCAGCGTGCACTTGACGTGCAGCAGGCCGGCGCCTTCGCCGACGCCGATCTCGCTCAGGGTGTTGGCTTGGCCACCGGCCGCGCCGGCCAAGGCGATGTGGGCCTCGATGACGGAGGCTTGCGCACCCGCACCGATATCGAGCGTGTTGCGGACAGTGATCAGCCTCGGCTCGCGGGCGGCACGGGCGAGCACAAGCAGGATGGGCTTCGCCAGCCGCGCGCCTTCGGTAATCCGAACCACCGCGCCGTCGGTCATCAGCGCGGTATTGAGGGCGACCACGGCCTCCTGGCCGGGCGCGCTTGTACGCCCCAGCCTGTGGGGCGCGCCCTTCGCCAGCGCCGCGGCGAGCGGCGTCGCTTCGAGGCCCGCCACCGAGGCGGTGGACAGCTCCGGCCGGTAGGCGCCGTCAACCAGCACGATGCGGTGGGCGTCGACCTCGGCGAGAGCCTCCAGCGCGGTATCGATCTCCCGCCGCGTTACGGGCACCGCAGGCCCCAAGGCGGGCGGCAGCGTCTCCTTCCAGGCGGCGCGAAGGTCGGTGTACTTCCACTCCTCCAGACGCCGGTGCGGCAGGCCGAGACCGGTGAACGCGCCGATGGCGGCTTTGCGCGCCTCGGCAACCGCAGCGCCGCCCGGCAGCCGCCCGGCCACAGCCTCGAACAGCTCGGCAAAGGCCTGCTCCGCCTTCGTCCTGGTCAACGCCACTGTCATCTCGCGTCGTCTTTTTCTGTAGGTTGGGTTAGCGCGAAGCGCGTAACCCAACGTTGGCAATTCCAAACATGTTGGGTTACGGCCCTTCGGGCCTAACCCAACCTACGCCGTTACGCCGCCTTGAACTCCGCGTAGCCACTCTCCTCCAGCTCCAGCGCCAGTGCCGGGCCGCCGCTCTTGCG
>JBAPMW010000814.1:0-2950 GCA_049278815.1 Hyphomicrobiaceae bacterium | reverse complement strand
CCACCCCTAACCCCTCCCCACAAGGGGGAGGGGAATCCGGTCGGCGTGTACCTCCAGCACGTGCGAAGCCCGCCGCCACTATCCTGGAGCCGGGAGCTCATGGTCCGTCCGTTGGCGCCGTTAAGATACTCTGCTTAGCAGCCCTGCTCCTGGGTGCCATCTCGGGCGCCATCCTGGGGGCCGGCGTAGTCGGCGCGGAGACCAGCTCCTGGACGGGCCGCGTCGATCCCGCCGACCCCGTCAAGAGGCCCCGCAAGAAGGCGCCGGCCAAGGCTTCGGTGCCCGTGATCAAGACGGTGCCGGTCACCTCCCAGGGCGGCCAGGCGCCGGTGCTGAAGCCGCCCCCGGTCAGGAAGGGCAAGGCCCAGCCGGCAAGCGAGGCGGATCCGGCCTACGAGGCCTTCGAGCAGGGGCACTATCTCACCGCCCTGGAGCTGGCCGTGAAAGGCGCCGAGCAGGGCGAGCCCCAGGCCCACACGCTGGTGGGACGCATCTACTCGGAGGGCCTGGGCGTGGCCCCGAACGCGCCGCTGGCGGCCCAGTGGTTCGCGCGCGCCGCCGAGCTCGGCGACCCGGAGGGCATGTTCGCCTACGCCATGCTGCTGGTGGAGGGCCGCGGCGTGGACAAGGACCGCGTGCAGGCGGGGCGCCTGTTCGAGCAGGCGGCGGCGAAGAAGCATCTGCTCGCCAACTACAACCTCGCGCTGCTGTTCATGCGCGGCGACGGCAAGCCCGAGAATCCCTACCGTGCTCTGATGCACATGCGCTACGCGGCCGAGAACGGGGTGGTCACGGCGCAGTATGACCTGGGCACCATGTACGCCACGGGGCTAGGCACCGCTGCCAACGCCTTCGAGGCTGCGAAATGGATCGGCAAGGCGGCGGTCGCCGGCCACCCCGAGGCGCAGCTCGATTACGCGCTCATCCTGTTCAGGGGGCACGGCGTCCCGCCCGACGCCAAGCGCGGGGCGGAGTTCTTCCGGCGCGCCGCGGAAAAGGGGCTCGCCACCGCGCAAAACCGGCTCGCGCGCTGCTTTACGCACGGCGCCGGCGTGTCGCAGGACCTGATCGAGGCCGCCAAGTGGAACTACATCGCCAAGGCCGGCGGCGTCCAGGACGACGCCCTGGACAGGCTCCTCGCCAAGCTGCCGCGTGCCGACCAGGCCAAGGCGCAAGCCGCCGCGCAGCAGTGGCGCGACCGCATCGCCGTCGGCCTCAACTAGCAGGGGAAAACCGGCGAGGAGCCCCCTCTCCCCGCCGCCCTCGGGCCATCCACGCTGGCCACCTCGCCACAATGGCCCCGAGGGCGACGGGGAGAGGGTATTCGGGTGGCGCCTCGACCTTATGTTTCGTGTCAGCCACCGGAGGGCCTGACACCTTCCCGCACGGCCTTCGCCACCGCTTTTCCCCTGTCGAACTCGGCCCTGCGGCGGGCGATCTCGTCGGGCGACAGGCGGGCGATGTTGGAGTAGTCGAGCTTCCAGTCGGGGCTGGCGGCGTCCCACACTAAAGGCGACTGCACGGTGGTGCGGGGGGCGGGGGCGGCCTCCAGGAGGGCGAGCGCCAGGTCCAGGGTGGCGGCCTGGGAGGCGGGGTCGCGCGGCTTGCCGGCGGCGTTGCCGAGCGGGAAGTCGGAGAAGGCGAGCCGCGGCACACCCACGTATTCCACGATGTCCTTGGCGCAGCCCATCACCACGGTGGCGATGCCGGCCGCCTCCAGCAGGCGTGCGGCGAGGCTGACGCTCTGGTGGCAGACCGGGCAGTTGGGCACGAGCAGCGCCGCGTCCACCCCGTCGGCCCGGCAGCGGGCGACAACCTCGGGGCAGTCCACCTCCAGGGTGGTGCGGTGGCTGCGGTTGGTGGGCAGGCCGTGGAAGCGCGGCGACACCTTGCCGATGCGGCCGCGCCGGGCCGCGCGGCGCAGCTCTGGAAGTGGGAAGTAGGTGCCGGGGTCCTCGGCGGTGGTGTGGTTGCGGTCGATGGCGATGTGGGAGATGCGCAGGTCGTGGTCGGCTCCCGTATCGCCGGAGTAGACCGTGAAGAACTTGGCCGCCGCGTTATGGGGTGCACCGGGGCCCTGGTCGCCCTTGCCGGGCTGGAAGGGCGCGGCCGTAGTGATGATGGCCACGCTCGCCTCGGCCAGCGGCTTGGGCAGGCGGTGGAACGGCACCTCGGCGTAATGCGCCCACTCGTAGGGCGCGCCGTAGCCCAGCCCCACGTAGTACTCGCGGACCCGCAGCAGATAGGGAATCGGCGCGTCGTGCGGCGCGGCGAAGCCGAGGTTATTGGCCTGATCGCTGGTCATTGGCTGGGCGATGCCTCTACTCGTCCTCTGTGAAATAGTCCTCGTCCAACCGCTTGAATTCGAGCGTCCGGCTGGTGCGCACGCCGACATTGTGCTCCACCATGAGCTCGGTGAGACGGACGCCGTCTATTAGAATAACCCGCTGCGACAGGTGTCGCACGAACTCTTGCGCGTGATTACTGAAACTCGACGTTGTAACGAATACACCTTTGGTAGCACCCAGCCCAACGAGGCTGCCCACAAACGCTTGAACATCGGATCGACCGATGGAATTTTCCGGAGCGTATCGCTTTGCTTGAATATAGACTCTATCCAGTCCAAGTCGGTCCTCGTTGATGATGCCATCAACGCCGCCATCGCCACTGCGCCCGAGCTGCGCCGCCGCACTACGGTGCGAACCGCCGTAGCCCATTGAGAGCAGCAAATCGATGATAACATTTTCGAAGAAGCCCGGACTATTCTGCATAATGCGCTGGATTAGGTCCTGGCGCAGCGCAGATTGCACGGTCAGGTGGGCTGCCTCGATTTGCTCTTCGGGCGTACTTTCATCTATGGGTGAGGTCGATGGCTCCACGCGCGTCGGTTCATCGTCCTCCGAGCGTGCCTTGTGATAGAACTCCCGAAAAGCTGGATACTGAAGCAACG
>JBAPMW010000813.1:0-6182 GCA_049278815.1 Hyphomicrobiaceae bacterium | reverse complement strand
CACGTTGCGGGCACAGAGCCTGTTGCTGCCCCTCACCCTAACCCTCTCCCCGCAAGAGCGGGGAGAGGGGATCCGTTGGCGCGTGCGGCGAGCGGCGAACCCCAACCTGACGGACCGATCTGGCGCGGGGCGGCGTTCTTCACTGATGGATGGGCAAAGGCAGCCGAGGACGGAGCACTCCCTGACACGCCCGTCATTCTCTCCAAGACGCGCTGGCTCGCCCAGCGTGACCGGCTTGCCGGCCGCAACGCGCCGCTCGGCTTGCGCATCGAGCCGGGCGAGACGATCGACGACATCGCCGCGGACCTCGGCCGCTTCGCGCTGATCGCGCTGAGCTTCCCGAAATTCGCCGACGGCCGCGCCTTCTCCACCGCCACCCTGCTGCGCGACAAGCACGGCTTTGCCGGCGAGCTGCGCGCCGTGGGCGCCGTGCTGTCCGACCAGGTCCCCTACATGCGCCGGGTAGGCTTCGACACCTTGGAGGTCACCCATATTCCCACCCGCCGCGCGCTGGCCGAGGGCCGCATTCCCGAGGTCACGCTCTACTACCAGCCGGCCGTGGCGGACGAGGCGCTGGCCGGTCCGCGGCCCTGGCTGAGGCGCGGGCCAGGCTAGGCTCCGTACTCAATTGCATCCACCCGCGACGGCAGGTACGCGAGCGCCGATCGGCCGCCAACGCTAGCGGATGCGATGACAGAAAATCTGCGCGCGCGTGCCGTTCCAAGACTTCCCAACGCCAGTCCAGGGTAAGTGCTGATTGCTGTGCCGTCGTCGGGCGGTTTAGGACACCCGCTATGCCTAAACCTGCCGTGATAGGTTGCGCACGGCGCAAGCTTATTCCGAGCTCGGCGGCGCGTGCCGGCCCACAGAGGCCGGACGGCGGAGGCGGCCGATACGGCCGCGGGTAGGGCGGCCAGCAGGAGACAAACATGAGCTGGGACAACCTCTCACACGCCGGTCGACTGGGGCCCGACGAGCTGGTTCCGTCGCGCTACGCGCTGCGGGTCGGCGAGATTGACGTAATGGTGATCAGCGATGGGGTGCTGTCGCTGCCAGGCGCGATGTTGGGCCACAACGCCGACCCGGCCGTCCGGGCGGCCTGGCTGGAGGACATGTTCCTGCCGCCGGACGTGCTCGAGTGGGCGCTGAACGTGGTCGTGGTGCGCAGCGGCGGCCGGACCATACTCATCGACGCTGGGATAGGGATGGAGTTCCCCGACTTGCCGCGGGCCGGGAAGTTGGCCCAGCGACTGAAGGCCGCCGGCATCGATCCCGCATCCGTGACCGACGTGGTGCTCACCCACATGCACATGGACCACTGTGGCGGGCTGCTCGCCGACGGCGTGAAAGAGCGGCTGCGTCCGGACCTGCGGGTCCACGTGGCGGCCGCCGAGGCCGAGTTCTGGGCGTCGCCCGATTTCTCCCGCGTCTCCATGCCGCCGGGGTTCCCGGACGCGCTTCGGCGGACGGGCAAGCGGTTCTTGAAAGAGTACCACAGCCAGCTGCGGCCTTTCGAGACGGAGTACGAGGTGGCGCCGGGGGTGGTCGTCCATCGCACCGGCGGCCACACCCCCGGGCACAGCGTGGTCCGCCTGGCGTCCGGCGGCGACCGGCTGACGTTCGCCGGCGACGCAGTGTTCCAGGTCGGGTTCGAGCACCCTGACTGGTACAACGGCTTCGAGCACGACCCTGAGGAGGCGGCCCGCGTCCGGATCCGTCTTTTGCGGGAGCTGGCGGCGAACCGCGAGTCGCTGGTGGCCACTCACCTGTCGTTTCCGTCCGTCTGCCATGTGGCGGTCGCCGGCGACCACTTTCGTTGGGCACCGGGCCCCTGGGAGTACTGACCGCTTGTTGGGTTAGGGCCGAACTGGACGACCGCATGCGTTTGAACGACTGGTTGGTCGCTGCCTCGTACGACACCGCCCGTATCTTCGCCGGCTTAGGCTTCGGCTCCTCCACCGCGAGCAGGTCGATCATCTCGCGCCCGCGCCGCACCGGCTTGTGCTCCGGCAGCATGCAGGTGTAGGGGCTCGCGGCAAGGCGGACCGCCCACTGCCTTGCTCCCCCCTCTGTGCTAATGTGCGAAGCATTCGGCAGAGACCTGCGGACCCCACATGGCCCTCCTTACCCCCATCGACGCCAAGTTCCTGCGCATCGCCTACGAGGAGGCCAAGGCCGGCTTCGACGAGGGCGGGTGCCCGATCGGCAGCGTGCTGGCGGAGGGTGAGCGCCTGATCGCGCGAGGCCGCAACCAGCGCGTCCAGCAGGGCGACCCGATCGCCCATGGCGAGATGGACTGCCTGCGCAAGGCCGGCCGCCAGCGGTCCTACCGCAGGATGACGCTCTACACCTCGCTCTCGCCGTGCATGATGTGCACGGGCACCATCATCCAGTTCGGCATCCCGCGCGTGGTCGTGGGCGAGGCCCAGAGCTTCCCCGGCAACCCCGACCTCCTGCGCCAGCACGGCGTCGAGGTGATCGTCGCCGATGACCCAGATTGTATCGCGCTAATGGAGCGCTTCATCCGCGAGAAGCCGGAGCTGTGGGCGGAGGATATCGCGGAGGAGTGATTCGGGCGTCGGCAGCAGGAGTAGGTTGGGTTAGCCGCGCAGCGGCGTAACCCAACATGTCGAGCATGCCGATGTTGGGTTACGGCCCTTCGGGCCTAACCCAACCTACGCTGAGGAGACCATCCGCTTGAGCACCCCCAGCAACCTCGTGATCGCCGACCACCCGCTCATCGCGCACAAGCTCTCCCTGATGCGCGACAAGGCCACGCCGTCGGCCCAGTTCCGCCATCTCCTGCGCGAGGTGTCTCTGCTCCTGGGCTACGAGGTGCTCCGCGACCTGCCCACCGAGCTGCGCGACATCGAGACGCCCGTGGGGCCCGCGCGCGTGCCGTTCCTCAAGGGCAAGAAGCTTACCTTCGTGCCGATCCTGCGGGCGGGCAGCGGTCTGCTCGACGGCCTCCTGGAGCTGGTACCGTCCGCACGCGTGGGCCACATCGGGCTTTACCGCAACCCGGAGACGCTCGAGGCGGTGGAGTACTATTGCAAGCTGCCCGACGACATCGCCGAGCGCCTGGCGGTGGTGGTGGACCCCATGCTGGCGACCGGTCACTCGGCCGTCGCCGCCATCGACCGGCTCAAGCAGCGGGGAGCCCGCGACATCCGCCTTGCCTGCGTGCTGGCAGCGCCGGAAGGCATCGCCGAGGTGGCGCGCGCCCACCCGCAGGTGCGCGTCTTCACCGCCGCCGTCGATGCGCGCCTCAACGACCACGGCTATATTGTGCCTGGCCTCGGGGATGCCGGGGACCGGATGTACGGAACAAAGTAGGCGGGTCAAGCGAAGCGCCCAAACGCGGCATCGGGCGCTGGATCTGCTATCGGTTTCGCAGCCTCACCCAAGGGGAAATCCGGAAAAGCTACGGTCCGTCATTTGGACGTACGATGCCGCGATAGATCTCGTCCAAAGGAATCGACAGGGTGAGACCGGGAATGTCGATGCTGCGCTCCAGGCCCGCCGCCTCGGAGGGCATCTCCGGAATGGCCCCACTTGCGCCCGGCAGCCAGATCCAGCACCGCGCCTCATGCTGACTAGCCGCGATGTAGGCCTGAAGGGAGGAAATGCCCCGGTACTCGGACAGCTTGACGTTGAGATCCATCTCCTCGGTCGTCGGGGAAAGCACCTCGACGACGACAGCCGGAATCTTGGTCGACAGATCCTGCAGCGCGGCCGACATCGGCTCCACGACCACGTCGGGATAGCGCACGGTGCCGGGCGTCTCGACTCCGCGGCTGTGGCCGGTCACGGCCCAGATGTCGGCGTCGAGGCGGCGTTCGAAGGCCGAGATGAAGCGCTGCGCGATCAGGGAGTGGGCCAGCGTGCCGCCGGTCATCTGCTGTACGATGCGCCCCCTCTCGTACTCGAACCGGCCCTCAGCCTGCGAGGCGATGAACCTGAAGAAGGCGGCTTTGTCGACCTTGATGTGCGCGCGGACGTTCACGGCCTGGCGATGGTTAGGCTGGAGCCTCGATCCCAGGAGCCATGGTAGCACAGCGAGCGGGCAGGGCGCCAGCGCGGGCAGCGCAGAGCCTTCTTGGGCCGGTTTCAGCGGCCGCCTGGCTCGCAGCCGTGAGGGACTCGATCGAGGTCAATCGATTTCGCTTGGCGAATAGGCCAATACGCCCTGATCTCACTATTCGTTCTGGGAGTGATACTGTCAACGTGTTGTATGGCAGGGCGACGAATCCCCACGGTAAGCTCCGCCCTTCCCGGCACGCTGAATGCATGTGGGCTCGCCGACGATGCGACCGGAGATCCGCGCGGGGGTGGCACAGATGAGCTGAATGCCCGCTGCCTGTGCGGTGGAGCTCAATCCGTAGCCAGTTGCCTTGTTGCCATTTTTTTCCGCTGCTGTCTCGTGGGGGAGCGAGCGATCCGGGTGAGTGCGGTGCAGGCGTTGTTTCCCAGATCGAAGAGGGGACTGCAGGAGCGGCTGGCGGCCGGTGCTGCGGCAATAGACCAGGGGCCGGTGCGGCTTCCGCCCTCACCCTATTCCGACCAGTACGAGACCATCCTCTCCGAGGGCCAGACCCGCCCGGCACCCGCCTTCGGCGCCCCCACGCTGGTCTGGCATGTCGCCATCTGGCCGCGCCGGACAATGCAGGATGCGCGCGGCGAGGCCGAGCCCTGCGACCCGCACGACACGGCGGGAGACCGGCACGAGACGGCCAAGGAGGCCTTCGAGGCGCGCCGGGCGGCGTGGCTGGAGGAGGTCAACCGCTTCCTCAGGGAGCTGCAGATCCGTTGCTCCCGCAGGGCCGGACCTCCCCGGCAGCTCAAGACGGTCGTTCCGCATGACCTCCGGCGCCGCAGCCCAAGCGGCGACACCGAGGCCGACAAGCTCCTCGAGCCGGTCCAGGTCCTGGAGGAGGAGATCGTTCCCTTCACGCTGTGGTGGGGCGACCGAAGCGGCACGGCCACCGACCCGGACGCCATCAGGGTCTGCGTCCATCCCGAGGTGAACGGCGACTACGCCGCCGTCAGCTTCTACATGGACATCGGCCAGCGCTGGGGGGAGCCGCATGCGGCGGCGAGCGATCCGGCAATGGGCATGCGGCGCCGCCTCCTCATGGAGGCGGTCGACGACATCCGGCGCATCTGCGACGCCCAGCTCGATTCCGCCGCGCCGCACGGGCCCGCGGCCGTGGACCTGCCGGCGAGCCCCGAGATGCTGAGCAGCCCCGACCGGCGCACGCCCAGGGAGCTGCAGGACGCCCTCCAGGCGCACCGCAATCTGCTCTATGTCGACATCTGGGAGGCCTTCTCCCAGGAGATGAGCTGCCGCCTGGAGAACATCGCCGGCGACCGCGGCGAGGTGTTCGCCAACTTCCGCGGCCTCGTCATGTCCACCGCCGGCATGCGCACCACGGCGCCGCCCTATATCCGCCAGGGCGCCGAGACCGCCTCGGTCGGCACCGCGCCGTTCGCCAGCTTCAGCGCCGATCCGCGCTACGGCGCCGACGGCGTCGAGGCCAACGCCGTGGCCAAGGCCTACTGGCCGCTGGTCCGCCGCATCACGCCGCGTGCCGACTTCCGCGCGCACGTCGCCTGCGGCGTCATGGACTGGCGGGCGATCTACATGACCGATACCGGCGCGCACAGCCACTACGTCGCGGGCCAGGAGCGGCCGCCGTCGCTTGAGGAGGAGGGCGAGGCCTCGATCCGCGTGCCCCTCCATCTGCTGTCCGACGCCGAGAAGCCGCTCGCCGCCGTCGCCGGCCCGTTCGACAGCCAGGTGCGCAAGCGGGCCGGCGCGCGGCCGGGCAACAACCATCCCGTGCGCTACCTGCTCCTCGCCAAGCACGAGCCGCACCCGCGAGAGATCGGCCGCATCGCCGAGTGCATCAATACGATGGGTACGGTGCGCCTCCATGCCTTCAAGGACTGGGCCGCGGTGCGCGATGCCGATCCGCACCTGCGCCTCATCGGGCAGGAGCTCGACAGGATCGGCAGGCAATGGAGCGGCGACCGGCAACTGATCGGCCGCCTCGCCGACCTCAAGACGATGCGGCGCGCGGCGCGCGAGGTGCGGCGCCTGAAGCGCGCGCTCGCGGGTGCCGGCAGCGCACGCGAGGTGCAGGTGCGCGTTCAGGCCTTCGAGGCGCGCGACCAGTGGC
>JBAPMW010000812.1:0-9233 GCA_049278815.1 Hyphomicrobiaceae bacterium | reverse complement strand
GGCCAGGGGGGCGCCGGCCATTCGGTCGGTCACTATCCATCGTATTACCCGGACGAAATCCGCATCGCCACCCTCGATCCCGAGGCTGCGGCCGCTGGCCTCGCGGACCGCACGCTGCATGCCTACGTCGGGTCAGCGCCCGAGCTCAAGCAGCCGGTGCCCGGCCACATCAAGTCCGTAAAGTCGCTGGGCTCTCTCCTGGTCCTTTCCTTCGATGCCGCCGCGAAGCGATTCGCTTCGGCCGAGGACCGCTGCATCGCCGCCCGCGGCATCCTGGCGGCGCTCGCCGAGGAAAAGACGGGCGGCCTCATCTTCCATCCCTATCCCGTCACGCCCTATCACGCCGACTATCTGCACCACATCGACAGAATCGAGGCCGCGAAACGCGCCGTCGGCGCAGCATCGCCGCCGTCCGTGCATCAGCCGATCGGCGCCAAGGGCGCACTCGCCGAGACCTTGGTGCAGGCCCGCTTTGGAGCCGTGGCGAAGGGCGCGGACATCGTCCTGGAGGCGGTGCCGGTCGGCGATCTCGTCTCCGCCGCCAGCAGCCGGCTGTGGGCCGGGCCGCCTTGGATCAAGGACGGCTGGTTCCACGCCTACAGGCTGCTCGAGCCGGGTCTCGATGCGGCGCAGCGCTCCACGGTGGACGATACTTACCAGCGTCTCGTTCGCGGCGATCTGCGCGGCGGCGGCCTGGCCGAGCACGCCGACCTGGAGCGGAGCCTGGTCGCGGGCCTGACAGCGGGCTGCCAGCGGCTGGTCGTCGGCTACGTACCCAGGGAGGAGCACTTCAACGAAGCCTATCCGCCGGGTGTAGAGAACATCGGCTATGACGCCATTGCCGGTCTCAACTCGCCGGTCTTCATCCGCACGGCCAAGCTCAAGGAGTACCCCTGGAACGGCAAGCTGCATCTTGGGGTGCGCGACCCTCCGCACGCGGCCTGGAACCCCGTGGCAGGCTTCACCGACAGCCTGGGCCGGCTGATGTGGTCGGCTGTGGGCGATGCCGCCATGATCCCGTTTCCCGTCAATGCCGGTTGGATGCCGAACCGGGTCCAGCCGGTGCTCACCAAGGTTGAAGGTGTCTCGGGCGGCATCAAGGTGCCTGCCGACGCGCTGCGGCCGGAGCCGGGCAGCGGTGTGCTGCTGCGCGTGGGCGACCGGGCCTTCGCATCGCAGAAGGTGACCTACGAGGTTGTTGCCTCGCCGTTCGACGATGGGACGGAGCAGAGCGTGGCGGATGTGCTCTATCCGTTCTCGTTTATCTATCGCTGGGGAGCCAAGGCGCATGGCGCCGCTGGTGCGGGTGGGGGCGCCAGGGAGCCGAGCCTGGAGCCTGTCCTTGCCGCCATCGACGAGCGGCTGGCCGGCGTCAAGGTTGTCCGCGTCGATCAAACCAAGCACTCCATCGCCGAGGGCCTCGAGGTCGTCGTGAAGACGCCGGTGGTCGAGGTCTACCTGAGCGCTGCGCCCGGAGATGAGACGCAAGTCGCAGCTCTTGCTCCTCCTTGGAGCACCGTGCCATGGCATCTGCTGGCGCTGATGGAGGAGGCGGTGATCCGGGGCTACGCCGCTTTCTCGGAAGCGGAGTCCAAGCGGTTGGGCGTGCCTTGGCTGGACCTGGTGCGCGACCCCGCGCTGCAGGGGAGGTTGCGGGATCTCATTGCGCAATTCGAGCGCGAAGGCCACCGCCCCGCCGCACTGAAGGACTTGGTGACCGCCGACGAGGCGCGGGAGCGGTGGCGCTCGCTCAGAGCCTACGCCGAGAAGAACGGCCATCTCCTGGTCGCCAACGGTCCCTATCGGCTCAAGTCCTGGACGCCCAGCTCGGTCGCGCTGGAGGCCGTACGCGAGATGACATACCCGCTCGGGCTCGGCACCTACGATCGCTTCGTTCATCCGCCGAGGGCCGTGATCGAGGCGGCGACGCAAGGCGAGGGCGGCATCGTCGTGCGTGCCAGCGCGGAGATGACGTTGAAGGGCGGGCGGGGCACCACCCATGTGAAGGAGCCACTCAAACGCACCACCGCGCGCGGGACTTTTCCGTTGCTCGTGGTCTCGCGCTATCTCCTGATCGACGCGGCGGGCAAGGTGCTCAAGCTGGACAGGATGCACTGGCGGGAGGACGGGGATTTCACCATCGATCTGCCCCAGCAATTGCCGCCTGGCGACTATACTGTCATCCTTGGGGTGTTCCTGGACGGCAACGCCATCGAGCCATCGACGCGGACCCTGCGTATCCGCCGCATTGGCGCCTCGGGCGCGCCGGGCTAGCAAGGTAGGCGGGCGGCTCGTACCGGTGGCAGACGCGTAGAACTCGGCAGACGGCCCAGGCGGAGCGAACATGGAAATCCTAATCATTCAAATCCTGAATTCCATTTTCCAGGCGGCGTCGCTCTTCCTCATCGCCGCCGGCTTGAGCCTCATTTACGGCGTGATGCGCATCGTCAACCTGGCACACGGCAACTTCTATGCGTTCGGCGCCTATGCCTCGGCCTGGGCGGTGGGAGCCGGCACCGCCTTGGCAGCCAGCGGCGGCGTAAGCCTCGGCCTGGTCGGCCAGCTTCTGCTGCTGCCTTTCGGCGCGTTCGCCGTGGCCGCCTTGGGCGCCGTGATCGAGCCGACGCTGCTGCGGCCGCTCTACCGCCGCCCGGAGGAGTACATCCTGCTCATCACCTTCGGGCTGCTCATGATCCTCGAGGATGTCCTGAAGCTGGTGTTCGGCGGCACGCCGCTCACCGCCGGCACCATCATGGACAACATGGGCAGCTTCCGTATCGGGGGTCTGCTATACCCGCGCTACAACCTGGTTGTGGTCGTGGTCGGTCTTCTCGCCGCCGTCGGCCTGTGGTGGTTCATCTATCGCACCCGCTTCGGGGTGATCCTGCGCGCCACCTCCCAGGACCGGCGCATGGCGGCGGCGCTGGGGCTCAATGTCGGACGGGTCTATGTGATGGCGTTCGCCATCGGCTGCTTCATGGCGGGCCTCGGCGGCGCCGTGGTGGTGCCGGCACAGGCCGCGGTGCTCGGCATGGGGGTCGACGCGCTCATCCAGGCGTTCGTCGTCATCGTCATCGGCGGGCTCGGCAGCCTGGAAGGGGCGCTCGTCGGGGCCTTGATCGTCAGCGCGGTGCGAACGGCAGGCGTCCAGTTCTTCCCGGAGATCGAGCTGGCCGTGCTCTATCTGATCGCCGCCGGGGTCTTGCTCGTGCGCCCGACCGGGCTCTTTGGGAGGGCTTGAGCCATGAAGTCTGCCCGTACCGGGCCGTCGCTGCCGATCATCCTCGCCGTCGCTGTGCCGGTCGTGATCATGCTCGCGCTGCTGCCGAAGTTCGTCATCCCCTACCAGACCCAGCTGCTCACCTACGGCCTGGTCTTTGCGATCGCGGCCCTCGGCTTCAACCTGCTGCTCGGCTACACGGGGCTGCTGTCGTTCGGGCATTCCGCCTACTTCGGCGCGGGCGCCTATGCCGTGGCGTTCATCACGCGCGACCTCAACGTGCACTCCATGGAGCTCGCCATCGCCGGCACGCTGGTGAGCGCGCTCCTCATCTCGGCGCTGTTCGGCTACGTGTGCGTACGCCACACCCGCATCTTCTTCGGGATATTGACGCTTGCGCTCAGCCAGGTGCTGTGGAGTCTCGCCTTCAAGTTCTTCTGGGTCACGGGCGGCACCGACGGCGTGCGTGTGGCGTGGAACGGCATCACGCTGCTTGGCGGCCTGGTCGATTTCCAGGGCGGCGGCGCCTATCAGAGGTTCATCTACTACTACTACTACTACGTGCTGGCCCTGTTCGTGCTGGCGGTGGCGGTCATGTGGGTGATCGTGCACTCGCCCTTCGGCAAGGCGCTGCAGGCGATCCGCGACAACGAGACCCGCGCCGGCTTCGTCGGCATCCGGGTGCGGCGCTACCGGTGGATCGCGTTCATCATCTCCGGCATGTTCACGGCGCTGGCTGGCGCCCTGTGGGTGCCGCTCAACGGCCTCACCACGCCCGACGTCCTCTACTGGCCATTCTCGGGCGAGATCGTATTCATGACGGTGCTGGGCGGCTTCCGCACCTTCACCGGGCCCATCATCGGCGCGATCGCGTTCAACTACCTCAAGGTGTACGCGGTCGCGAGCTCGCAATACTGGCAGCTCGTTCTTGGCGGCGTCCTGGTGGTCCTGGTGCTGGCGCTTCCAGCGGGCATCGTCGGCACGTTCGGCAATCTTGCCAGGAAGCTGGGGAAGGATTGAGATGGCGGCGATCCTGCAGACCATCGACCTCAAGCGCTACTTCGGCGAGACCCGCGCCGTCGACAACGTCAGCCTGACCGTGAACGAAGGCGAGTTCGTCTCGCTGGTCGGCCCCAATGGCGCGGGCAAGACCTCGCTCATCAATGTCATCACCGCGCATCTCAAGGCCGAGTCGGGCCAGGTGCTGTTCCAGGGCGAGGACATCACGAGCCTGTCCGTGACCGAGCGGGTCCGGCGCGGCATCGCCCGCAGCTTCCAGCTCGTGAACGTGTTCGACGACCTCTCCACCTTCGACAACGTGGCGCTGGCCATCTTCTCGCGCGAGGGCAAGACCGCGCATCTGGGCGCGCTCGCCCATCGCGACAAGGCGGTGATCGCCGAGGCCGACGACATCCTCACCCAGTTCGGGCTGGCCGCAAAGCACGACGACAGCGCGCGCGATCTCGCCCAGGGCGAGCGCAAGCTGCTCGATGTGGCGCTGGCCTACGCCTTGAAGCCGAAGCTCCTGTTCCTGGACGAGCCCACGAGCGGCGTCTCCACCCGCAACAAGGCGCAGATTATGGATACCATCGCCAACGTCGTGCGCGGCGGCGGCATCACCGCCGTGATCGTCGAGCACGACATGGACGTGGTCTTCAAGTACTCCGACCGCATCGTGGTCATGGCGCAGGGCGCCGTGATGGCCCAGGGCACGCCCGCCGAGATCCGGGGCAACGCGCAGGTGGCCATGACGCTCCTGGGGACATCCGGCCCCGATGCGTTCGGCCAGGATGCCTTGCATTAAGAGGGACAGCACGTGCTCGAGGTCAAGGCGATCGACACCTACCGCGGACCGGCGCACATCCTGCACGGGGTCTCCCTCAACGTCGGCGCGCAGGAGGTGGTGTGCCTGGTCGGCAGAAACGGCGCCGGCAAGACCACCACCATCGAGAGCATCATGGGCTTCCTGCCCGTAAGCGCCGGCGAGATCTTGTTCAACGGCGAGACCCTCAACAGGCTGCCGCCGCATCAGCGTGCCAGGCGCGGCATCGGCTTCTCGCCCGAGGATTGCGGCGTGTTCCCGGAGCTGTCGGTGGGCGAGAACCTGATGATCGGCCGCTGGCTGGGCGAGGAGGTCGTCAAGAAGCGCGGCGGCCAGCAGGTAGACCCGCAGGAGCAGGCGTTGGGCGTGTTCCCCGAGGTCAGGGCCCTGCTCGCGCGCCAGGGCCTGCACCTCTCGGGCGGCCAGCGCAAGATGGTGGCCGTGGCGCGCGCCATGATGCTGTCGCCCAGGCTGCTGTTGCTCGACGAGGCCTTCGAGGGCCTGGCCCCCGTGGTGGTTAGCCGCTTCACCGAGGCCGTCCTCAAGATCAAGGCGCTCGGCGTCTCCATCCTGATGGCCGAATCCCACCTCGCCGCCGCCACCCGCATCGGCGACCGCCTCTACGCCATCGACCGCGGCGAGATCATCTTCCAGGGCGCGCCGAAGGACGCGCTGGCCGACGAGCGGGTGGTGCGGGCGCTGCGGGGGTGAGCACTCCCCGAGGATGCACGGCGCCGCGCGGAACGCGTCGCATCCTCGCCGGACGGACCAACACCGCTCCGCAGAAGCGCCAGCCTTGGCCGACATGGGCGAAAGCTGCTTAGTTTGGCATCGCTCGATGCATGGAGCCCCCGCGATGAGCCTGCGGCGTGCACTCGCATTGACGGCGGCCGTTCTGCTCCTCGCGCCGATGGCGCGGAGCGGACATGAGCAGCCGATCTATCCCTCGTACTACCCGCACGAGATCGAGATCGCGGCGGCCGTCGATCCTCAGGCGGCGGGCGAGCTGCTCGGCAAGGGCAAGCTGCACGCGTATGTCGGTGGCGCCCCGAGCTTCACCGGGGCTGCACCGAAGGGCGTCGCGTCGGCGCCATCGCTCGGGGCGCTCCTGGTCGTGAGGCTCAACGCCAGCTCGGCCCTCGTCAAGGATGAGGCGTCAGCCTGCGCCGCCGTCGGCGCCATTGTGCGCGAGCTGGCCACCAAGGGCGGAGACGTTGTCGCCCATCCTTATCCGGTCACGCCATGGCACGGCGACTATCTGCACCATGCCGACCTGGCGGAAGCCGCGCTGGCGCGCTTCGGCGGTGCTGCCCCGAACGCGCCGGCTGTTGCCGGCCTGAAGGTGCGAGCGGAGGGCGCACTGGCCCAAAGCCTCGTGCGGCCGGAATGGCGCGCCGAGGGCGACGACTGGAACGTCGCGATTGCGGCGGTGGACGCCGGCCAACTGGTCGTCTCCGCCACGGTGCGCGTCAACGGCTGGATGGGGCCGCGCTGGGCGCGGTCGGGCTGGTTCCACGCCTATCGCCTGCTGGCGGACACGATCGCGGACCCGGAGGCCAGGCAGCGCGTGGAAGTCGACGCAGCCCGTCTGCGGTCGGGCGACATCGCGAATGCGGCCGAGCGCGCCAACCTGGAGCGCGACCTGGTGCGGCGGCTGACCGCCGGTTGCCGCGGCGCCGTCGCCGGCTATACAGTGAAGCGGGAATTCTACAACGCCACCTTCTCCGACGGCATCGAGAACCTCGCCCCCGACGCGCTCGAAGGGCTCAACTCGCCCATGTTCCTGCGGACGGTGAAGCTCAAGGATTTCCCTTGGAACGGCTGGCTGAAGCTCGGCACCCCCGTGTCACCGCGGGCCGCCTGGAACCCGGTGGGCGGCTTCGGCGACGGCTTCGGCCGCCTCATGTGGTCCGCGATCGGTGACCCCACCGCCATTCCTTCGCCCTACGGCCATGGCTGGGTCCTTAACCGCATCTCCGAGGTGAAGGCGTCCCCGCGATGAGCCTGGATCTCCCTCTCCCCGCGCCTCGCCAGCCTCGCCTCGCGCTCCAGCAGCGCGGGGAGAGGGATGGGGTGAGGGGCAGCCAGGGGCGCAGGCCTCTCATGGACAGGACCAGAGTGAGGGGCACGGTGCGAGCGCCGGGTCCGTGGCTGCCCCTCACCCTGGCCCTCTCCCCGCAAGCGGGGAGAGGGGATCCGGTCGGCATTTGCCTCGCCGTCCTGTTTGCCCTCAGCGTGATGCTAGCTGCGGCAACCCCGGCCCACGCCGCCGACCTCACCTTTGACCTCAAGATCACCGCCGGGCGCGTGCCGCAGAGCATGCGCCTCGTGCGCGTCAGGCAAGGCGATACGGTCAAGCTGCGCTGGACGAGCGACCGACCGATCGTCTTGCATCTGCACGGCTACGACATCGAGCGCAAGGTCGAGCCGGGCAGCGTCGCCGAGATGAGCTTCGTTGCGCGCGCCACAGGGCGCTTCTCCGTCGAGGAGCACAAGCCCGACACGAAAAGTGGACACTCACATGGTGCGGCGCTTGTCCGCGTCGAGGTTGTTCCGAGGTAGGGCATGTTTGTAGGTTGGGTCGAGCGTCAGCGAAGGCCCAACGCGGGCGCGCGCTGGGCTGGGGGCGCTGGGTCTGCGCTTCGCTTGACCCTGCCTCCATTGATCGCGGCCGCCTGCTGCATCATCGCAACGCCCGCCGCCGCCCATGGCTTCGGCCAGCGCTACGAGCTGCCGGTGCCGCTCACGCTCTATCTGTGGGGCGCTGCCGCGGCGGTTGTGCTGTCGTTCGCGGTGTTTGGCTTGTTTATCCGGCGCACGCACATGGCTCCCGCCGGAAAGCGCCACGACCTGCTCGCCACCGCATTCGGCCGCAGAATCGCGCATCCCGGCGTTCTCGTGGCGCTGAAGGCCGCGACGCTCGCCCTCTTTGGCATCGTCGTGCTGGCCGGACTGGTCGGCAACCAGAACCCCTACCGGAACATTGCTCCGACCCTGGTGTGGATCGTGTGGTGGGTGGGCCTTGCCTATGTGCAGGCGTTCGCCGGCGACCTATGGCGCCTGATCAACCCGTGGCGCACCGCCTACGACGCCGCCGACCGGGTCTGCCGGCGCCTGGGCAGGGGCGGGGAGCTGACGCTGGGCCTGACCTATCCGTCGTGGCTCGGGGCGTGGCCGGCTTGTCTCCTGCTGCTCGGTTTCTCCTGGATCGAGCTGATCTATCCAAGCGCCGCCGACCCTTGGCATATCGCGTGGCTCGCTATCGCCTATTCCGTCCTCACCTGGGCAGGCATGGCGGCCTTCGGGCGCGATCTCTGGCTGCGGAGCGGCGAGGTGTTCTCGCTGGTATTCGGCATGCTCGCACATTTCGCGCCGACCGAGGCGAAGGGGGACCGCCTCCTGCTGCGCCCGTTCGGCGCCGGGCTGTTGGAGGCGCCGCCTCTCTCCACCTCGATGGTAGCGCTCGTGCTCCTCCTGCTGGCCACCGTCCTCTACGACGGGCTGATCGGCACCGGAGAGTGGGCCATGCTTGAGGAGGCACTGCGGCCGCTGCTCCCGGCAGGCGGCGAGGCAGCCTCCATGGCCATCAGGACCGCGGGCTTGATCGCCATGTGGCTGATCTTCCTCGCCGCCTACCTCGGCATCAGCGCGCTCATGAGCCGGCTTGGTGGTGGGCACCCAGGCACCATTGAGGTCGCGCAGCGCTTCGCCCTCACGCTGGTGCCGATCGCCATCGGCTACCACGTCGCGCACTATCTCGTGTTCCTGCTGGTTCAAGGGCAGTACATCGTCCCGCTGCTTTCCGACCCGCTCGGCCTTGGCTGGAACCTGCTCGGCACCAGCGGGTATCGGGTCGACATCGGCCTGGTCGGAGCCCGCTTCGCCTGGTACTCGGCGGTCGCCGCAATCGTTGTCGGCCACGTCACGGCCGTCTTTCTCGCCCACCTCAAGGCGGTCGGCTCCTACGCTGCTCCTGGCGCCGCCTTGAAATCCCAGGTCCCGCTCACCGCGTTGATGGTGGCCTATACCGTGCTGGGCCTCTCCATCACCGCCCAGCCGATCGTTGAGAGCCGCGCGGTGGCCACGCCCACTGCGGTTGCCACCGAGACCGCAGAGACCTTGCCCATACCGCCCGGCGCCGTCCTTCCGCGTGCGCCCGATGGCGATCTCGCCACGCCGGACAAGTCTGCG
>JBAPMW010000811.1:0-1711 GCA_049278815.1 Hyphomicrobiaceae bacterium | reverse complement strand
ACGGCTTTCCGCCAATCCCGAAAGCGGTCCGGCCGAAGAGGAGGGCCCCCGGCGTGCCGCCAAGCGCCGGCCCGCCGGCCCGGCCCGCTCACGCGTAGCCGCCAACGACGACGCGCCGTCCATCGGCGGCCTGATCTTCGCGCTCCAGCAGAAGCCGTCGGGCGAGCCCTTCAAGCTCGCCGCCATCGCCTCCGGTGTCTGGTTCGCCGTGGGGCTGCTGCTGGCGTGGGCCTGGCTCTCGCCGGAGATCGCCCGCAGCGGCTTCCTCTCGGCCATCGCCAGCCCCACCATGGCCGCGGTGGTCGCCACCATCGTCCTGCCGGTCGCCCTGTTCTGGGTCATCGCGCTGCTGGCCTGGCGGGCGCAGGAGCTGCGGCTCATGTCGGCCGCCATGACCGAGGTGGCGGTGCGCCTGGCCGAGCCCGACCGGGCGGCAGAGCAGTCGGCGGCCTCCCTTGGCCAGGCCGTGCGCCGGCAGGTCTCGTTCATGAACGAGGCCATCTCCCGCGCCCTGGGCCGGGCGGGCGAGCTCGAAGGCATGGTGCACAACGAGGTGGCCTCCCTGGAGAAGGCCTACTCCGAGAACGAGAACAAGATCCGCAATCTCATCCAGGATCTTGCCGGCGAGCGCCACGCGCTCGTCAGCACCACGGAGAAGGTCTCCGAGACCCTGAAGGCCATGGGCAGCGACGTGCCCAGCCTGATCGACAAGCTCTCCCAGCAGCAGGTCAAGCTCGCCAAGATCATCGAGGGCGCCGGCCACAACCTGATCGCGCTGGAGAGCAACCTGTCCAACGCCAGCGGCAGCCTGGAGACCACACTCGCCAACCGCACCCAGCAGCTGCAAGCGGTGCTCGACGACTATACCGTGGCGCTCGACGCCACGCTGGCGAGCCGCGCGGAGGCGCTGGACATCCAGCTGCTGGAGCGCACGCGGGCGCTCGACGCCGCCTTCGCGGACCGGTTGGTCACCTTCGACGACGGCATGAACCGCGCCACCGTCGCCATCGACGCCGCCGTCAGCGAGAAGGCGCGCATGCTCACCCACGCCATGGAGACGCACGTGCGCTCGCTGTCCGATACGCTCGGCCAGCATGCGAGCCAGCTCGACGAGTCGATGACGCACGGCATCGATGCCGTCCGCCGCACCAGCGACAGCGTCACGCGCCAGTCGCTCGATGCCATCGAGGGGCTGTCCGATCAGGCCGACCTGCTCAAGCGGGTGTCGGAGCACTTGGTCACGCAGGTGAGCGGCGTGGCAAGCCAGGGCCAGACCCTCGCCCAGGCGGCCAGCGCGCTCGAGACCGCCAACCTGCGCATCGACTCGACCTTGCAGAGGCGCCAGGGCGAGATCCACGACACGCTGCAGAGGGTGCAGGGCGTGATCGGCGAGTCCGAGGAGCGGGCCCGCGCCCATTCCATGGCGGCGGCGGCGGAGCTGGAGCGGCTCCGCACCCAGACCGACACCCAGGCCGCGCGGACGCTCCAGGAGATGCGCGCCAAGGTCTCCGGCGTCTCGCAGGAGGTGACGCAGAACCTCGGCGTAATGGCCTCCCGCTTCACGGAGACATCGGACGACCTGAAGTCGCGCGCCGCCCGCGCCGCGGCAGAGCTGCAGCTGGAGCAGGAGCGCATCCGCGTGGAGGGCGAGCGGCTGCCGGCGGCGGCGCGCGCGAGCGCCGAGAGCATGCGCAGTGCGCTCAGCGATCAG
>JBAPMW010000810.1:0-10981 GCA_049278815.1 Hyphomicrobiaceae bacterium | reverse complement strand
AAGGCACTTGCCCCGTCCCCACGAGCTTGCTGCCATGCCCGCTCGTGACCCACAAGAGACCTAGCCCGTACTGCCAGACCAGTAACTAGCGCCGGCCGCACATGAACTGGTGGCTGATCGGACGGTGGAAGGTCGCGACGCAATATTGCGGAAAGCGTTCCCGCATCCCGAACAAATAAATTGTCGCTAGATCGGGAACGCTATCGGTCCGGCTCGCGTCCTTTGGCCCGCAACCAAGGAGGTATGGCCATGTCGGCAACTATCCAACTCCACAACGAGAAGCCCGCTGCCGTCTGGAGCTCTGGCGGAGCAGACTACGATCAGGTCAGCCGAGGCATCGCCGATTCGATCGAGCATTGCGTGCTGCGGCTCGATCCGCAGGGAGGCGAGCGCGTCCTTGATCTTGCGACGGGAACGGGCTGGACGTCCCGGCTCATCGCCAAGCGCGGAGCCGCGGTGATCGGCGCCGATATCGCCGCGGATCTGCTGGCGGCGGCCCGGGAGCGCGCCAAGGCCGAGGGCCTCCATATCGACTATTGCATCGGCGACGCCGAGAGGCTGCCTTTCGCCGACGGCGAGTTCGACGCGGTGATCTCTACCTGCGGCGTGATGTTCGCGAGCCAGCCTCAGGCGGCCGCCGCCGAGGTCGCGCGCGTGACCCGCAAGGGCGGACGCGTGGCGCTCACCACGTGGCTCCCCGACAGCAATCTTTTCAAGATGTTCCTGGTCATGAAGCCCTACATGCCGCCGCCGCCCAATCCGGCGCCGCCCTCGCCGTTCGAATGGGGCAAGGCGGAACGTGTGCGGGAGTTGCTGGGGAACGCCTTCGATCTGCGCTTCGAAAGCGGAACCTCGTTCTATCGCGAGCCGAGCGGGGAAGCAGCGTGGGACACCTTCTCGGTGAGCTACGGGCCGACCAAGGCGCTCGCCGCCAGCCTCGATGAGGCGCGTCGCGTTGAGCTGCGGCGCGATTTCATCGCCTTCCACGCCGGCTTCCCGACCGAGCTCGGCATCTGCGTGCCGCGCGAGTACCTGCTGACCCTCGGCGTGCGGCGCTGACAGGTGACCATGAATTTCAATTGAAGGAGAAATCTCGTGACAACCTCAGTCCCATTCGACCCCAAGGAGCTCGAGGGCAAGGTCAAGGCGATGTACCGCAGCGTCGCGGAGAACCCGCATGGCGAGTTCCACTTCGAGATGGGCCGCGCCATGGCCGAGCGGCTCGGCTATGCGCCGACCGATCTCGATCGCGTCCCCAAGGAGGCGATCGAGTCGTTCGCCGGCGTCGGCTACTACTTCCATCTGGCTGATCTCAAGCCTGGTGAAACCGTGCTCGACCTCGGCAGCGGCTCCGGCATGGACACGTACATCGCCGCGCTGAAGGTCGGACCGGGCGGCAAGGTCATCGGCGTCGACATGACCGACGAGCAGCGCGCCAAGGCCGAACATCTGCGCGACCGCGATGGCTTCAAGGGCATCACCTACCTCAAGGCCTACATCGAGGAGGTGCCGGTACCCGACGCCTCGGTGGACGTCGTGATCAGTAACGGCGTCATCAATCTGGCGACCGACAAGGCAGCCGTCTTCCGAGAGGCCGCACGACTGCTGAAGTCCGGCGGTCGGCTGGCGATCTCCGACATTGTCACCGAGGCTAAGCTGCCGGAGACCATCGTCTGCAACTCGGACCTGTGGGCGGCTTGCATCGGCGGTGCCGCGCAACAGGACAACTATCGCGGCCAGATCGAGGCGGCGGGCTTGAAGGTAGTCAAAGTCGAGGACAATCCAAGCTACCAGTTCATCTCCGACAACGCGCGCGGGGCCAGCAAGAAGTTCGGCGTCAAGAGCATATCCTTGCTGGCGACGAAGCCCTAGGTGGTCGGGATAGCGCACCCACGCGCCGCTGGCGACACGGCGCCAAGTCATGTTAGCCTGGCGGCGTGTCGCTTTGTCGAGGTGGCCGTGCACAACGACGCCTGCAATCGGGCTTTCTTCGAGGGAGAAATCCGACGGCTGCTTGGGCGGCTCTATGGCGTTGCCTTGCGCCTAACCGGCAACCCGGCTGAAGCCGAGGACCTTGTGTCGGAGACGACGATCAAGGCGTGGAGCAAGCTCCATCAGCTCGAAGACCGCCAGGCGTTTCCTAAGTGGCTGTTTCGCATCCTGACCAATACCTACATCAGCAGGCGGCGCCAGGCGCTGGCCGAGCCCTCCGGGGCGTTCGAAGAGGGCGGGGAGCAGTCATTCTCCTTGTTTGAGAAGCTGCATCAGCCGTTCCTGCTGTGGTGGAGCAATCCGGAACAGGCGCTGCTGAACAAGCTGTTGGGCGAAGATATCGGGCATGCGCTGGACAGCCTGCCCGAAAGCTTCCGCACCGTCGTTGTCCTGGTGGACATCGAGGGATATGCCTATGGCGAGGTTGCCGACGCCCTCGGCGTTCCCATCGGTACCGTGCGGTCGCGGCTCAGCCGTGCCCGCTCGATGCTGCAGCGAGCGCTATGGCAGCACGCCCAGGCAGCGGGCCTGACCGTCGAGACCTCTACCAAGGAA
Source organism: Hyphomicrobiaceae bacterium (assembly GCA_049278815.1). Lineage (GTDB taxonomy): Bacteria > Pseudomonadota > Alphaproteobacteria > Rhizobiales > Hyphomicrobiaceae > AWTP1-13. Next base: position 8,434 of record JBAPMW010000810.1, on the reverse strand, counting down.
CCCATCCATGACTGAGCCGGACAAGATTCGTTGCGAGGAAGTGATCGCTCATCTGCTCAGTTATCTCGATGGCGAGATCGACGACGCCAGGCGCGCGCAGATCGATCATCATATCGAGGAATGCCGGGGCTGCTTTTCGCGCGCCGAGTTCGAGAAGGCGCTGCGGGACAAGGTGCGGCAGGCCGGCAACACGCAACCGCCGGCCTCATTGCAGGACCGGATCAAGGTCCTGATTGACCAGTTCTGAATACTGCGGGAGGCCTCCATGGTCGCAATTGCGGGCTTCAACAAAGAGCAGATCCTCGGTGCCGTTCGGCAGATGTACACCGAGGTCGCCAATCTGCCCTCCAAGCAATTCCACTTCCCGACCGGCCGCAGCGCCTGCCTGTTCGTGGGCTATCCCGAGGATTGGCTCGACCGGCTGCCGGCCACGGCGGTGGAGTCCTTCGCCGGGGTGGGGTTCCCGTTCCGCGCCGAGATCATTCGTGCCAACGATCGCGTGCTCGACATCGGCGCCGGGGCAGGCACCGACACGCTCACAGCCGCACGCCTGGTGGGGCCGCAGGGCAAGGTGTTCGCCCTGGACATGACCCCTGCGATGCTTGCCAAGCTTCGCAGGAACGTCAATCTGGCAAACGCCGCAAACGTCGAGGTGATCGCAGACGACGCTGAGTCGATTCCGCTGCCTGACGCCAGCGTCGACGTGGTCACCAGCAACGGCGTCTTGAACCTGGTCCCGGACAAGCCCAAAGCCTTCGCCGAAATCTTCCGCGTCCTGCGGCCCGGCGGTAGGGCGCAGATCGCCGACATTGTCGTGGGGCGGCCCGTGGGAGAGAGCGCCCGCCGCGATCCCAAGCTATGGGCCGAATGCGTGGTCGGTGCCTCCCTGGAAGAGGACTACGTCGAGCTTTTTCGCTCTGTCGGCTTCGCGAATGCCGACATCCTGCGCCGGTACGACTACTTTGGCGGGAGTGCGAGCGCGGACACGAGGCGGGTGGCGCACTCGCTGGGCGCGAAGGCAATTGAGCTCAGGATCTGCAAGTGAGCGCCTGGGCCAGCGCCTACCGGCCACACGACGACTTCTCCTAATGGCACTCTTCGCCCGTTCGCTGCGCTGCAGCGAATCCATCAGGTTACAGTATTACATTTGCCGTCCCAGCCAGCTCGTCAGCATGCCCGCTCGTGACCCAACTCGGAAGAAGTTGCCTTCCGGTCACCATGCGTGGCTTGTGCGCCCCTCGCGTCCGCATGCTTTTGCCCAGCGAAATCTCGGCCACCCTGGGGACCCTGCATCTTGACGCAGGTCAAGGTCTACCGGTCAGAGGCAGGGAAGTTTGCTCCCTTTCGGATCGAAAATCAGGGAGGAACCCTCCGTGAAAGCGCATGAGATCATGACGCGAGACATCATCACCGTCCGCCCCCAGACTTCGGTGCGCGACATTGCGGCCCTGATGGTGGAGAAACACATCAGCGGCGTTCCCGTGCTGACAGACGACGGCAGGATCGTCGGCATCATCAGCGAGAGTGACCTGTTGCACCGGGCAGAAGTAGGAACGGAACGCACGCGAAAGTGGTGGTTCCGAGCCTTCGGGGACTCGAACCAATTGGCGCAGGACTTTGCCAAGGCCCATGGGCTCAAGGCTCATGATGTCATGTCACGCTACGTTGTCTCGGTTCGGGAAGATGCGGAACTGAGCGACGTCGCTGACATCCTCGACAATCGCCGCATCAAGCGCGTTCCTGTCGTTGAGGGGAATCGCCTCGTCGGAATCATCACGCGCGGCGATCTGGTGCGCGCATTGAGCCGGGTGCAGATTACCAAGGCGGCAAAGAAGATTGATAATGCCACTCTGCATAAGACGCTGCATGACCGCATCCGGTCCCAGCCGTGGATCAATCAGAGCTACATTAGCGTCACTGTGAACGATGGTGTCGTTGAGCTTTGGGGGGTTGTCGAAACGGCCGACCAGCACAGTGCGCTCCGTGCACTTGTTGAGGAGACTGATGGGGTGAGCCGCGTCGAAGAGAAGATAAGTGTCGGCGTCCCATTTCCATCGGGAATATAGCCATCTCGCCATCTTCCTGTGGTGATGTATTAGCGGCGTGATCAGGTCTTCATCTGATATTCGCGGTAGGACTTTGATTCCATGCCTATCCCCATAACTCCGGCTGAAAACGGATTTGCGATGGCACATCAGAAGGTTGGTCGACTGCGATGTCGCGGTCACCCCAACCGCTCACCCCATTGATCCATCGCCGGTTTTTTCGGTGACGCCGGACCAAGAGGGATAGGCAGCCTTGATTCCATTGATTGGCCCACAGGCCTCGTCGCGTGTGGCACGGAAGCCGTCGTCTCGGGGAGCCACGGCCCCCTGTTGTCGCGGCGATCTGGGGGGAGCACTTGCTTGATTTGAGTCAAGGAAAGTCGACGCGGGTCGGTCTTCTTTAGAGCCAGCAAGATCGGGTACGGGCAACGGACAGGGGAGGCTTCTCGCAATGACTGCGACGTTTGCTTGCGCGAAAGCGCGGGCGGCGGCACTGCCCCTCATCGCCACCGACCACAGCGTGCCGCTGTATCTTGCCGTCCACTACTGGTGGGCGTACGTCCACCCCACGGCAGTGAAGCTGTTCGAGCGGCAGTGGCTGGTCAACCTCATCCTTTGGGGCAACTATGCGCGGTTGCGCGATGCAGCGTTGACTGAATTGGGAGATCGACTGTCTGGACGCACCTTGCAGGTTGCATGCGTCTACGGCGATCTGACGAACCGGTTGGGTCGGCAGGCGGCCAGCGGCGGCGGAGAGGTCGATGTCGTCGACGTCCTCCCCATCCAGCTCAAGAATCTGTGTGATAAACTTGCAACAGACGCACCGGTCCGGTTGTTGGCAATGGATTCCACCGATCTCAGACTTCCGGACGCCAGCTATGATCGAGCACTGATTTTTTTCCTTCTGCATGAGCAGCCACACCACTATCGCGAGCGGACGCTCAGCGAGGTGCTTCGCGTCGTCAAACCGGGGGGCAAGATCGTGATCGTGGACTACGCCCTTCCGCGCTGGTGGCACCCGCTTCGCTATCTGTGGCGGCCGGTGCTCGCCAGGCTCGAACCCTTCGCGCTCGATTTATGGCGGCAGGAAATCGTCGATTGGCTGCCTGCAGCCTCGGCAAAGCGAAGACTGCGCCATGCGTCGTTCTTCGGTGGCCTTTATCAGAAGGTGGTCGTGACGCGGTGAGCAAGACATGGGGCGCACATGGGGCGCATAGAAGACTGATGAGAATACCAGGGCGGAGTCGACTATGAAAAGAGCACTTCTCTATCTCTCCATCGCTATCTTTCTCGGCGTGCTAGGGGTGTCGTGGCTGACCCACGGCACCGGGGTCGTCACCAACGACATCGCGCGCAATATCTACATACCGAAGGAACTGACCATGCCGTTGCAGGTCAAGGCGGCCTACAACGGACGCGACATGTTCTTCCGCTACCGGTGGCCGGCGCGGCAGCCCTCGATCTATCACGACATGATGAAGTTCGAGGGCGGCAAGTGGGTGCGCTACGGCGCCAGCGTAGCCGGACCGCAGCCGCAAGGCATCTACGAAGACCGCGTCACCATGCTGGTGGACGACGGCAGTGTCCCGGAATTCGCAAGATATGGCGGCTACGTTGCCGTCGGTGACCGGATGCGCTTCTTCACCAACGAGGCCAAGCCGGATGAGGTGAAGGCGCACCCCTATCTCGGTCAGAAGCGGAAACAGACCGAGGTCGGCAAGTACCTGCCGGCAACGCGCAGCGACATCAACGACTGGGCTTCGGTGGTACCCGAAGACCAGCTGGCGGCCCTGCGCAAGGCCGGGTATTTCCTCGACCTGTGGCATTGGCGGGCGCACCGGTCGAGTCCGATTGACGTCTCGGACGACCAGTACGTGTTTGAGTTGCGCAGTGGTGACGCCGGGAAAGGGCCTTTCGCCGACAACTGGGATCCTGAGAAGCGACAGCCGCGCGTCATGCTCGACCCGGAAAAGACCGGTCGCCGCTCCCTGAACTGGGACGACCTGATCCAGCGCAAGCTGGGCTTCGACGATGTTTACTTCATCAGTGAGGCCACTTCGGTTCCCTTCGATGCCAGCCACGCGTGGAAAGACGGCGATACCATCCCGCGCCGGCTGCTGCGGCCGGGAGACGGATCGCACGGCGACATCAAGGTCGCGGGCAAGGCGCGCTGGCAGGACGGCTATTGGGACGTCACCTTGACCCGGGCGATGGACACCGGCAACCCCGCCGACGACAAGATCATGGTTGACAAGCGGGTCTACAATCTCGCGTTCGCCGTCCACCGCGATGCGCTCGGCAGCCGCTGGCACTACGTCTCCCTGCCGGTAACGCTTGGGCTTGGTCGCGACGCGGAAATGCTGGCGGCCCGCTTCGACGGCGATGCGCCGAAATGGGATCAGGCGTGGTTCAACGTGGTGCTGTTCTACCCTGGCCAAGTCAGTTGGCCGCACCTCAACAGCGCCAAACACGCGGGCGCCGACAAGATCAAGGAGGGCGTGCCGGTCAAGTCCCGCCACAGCGAAATTCAGCTTGCTCATTACGGGGTTGAGGGGGAGTTCGCCGAAGCCATCAAATTGCAATGGTTTCTCACGATGGCGGCAGGTGTGCTGCTGATCATCGGCTTCGGCATTGCCCTTAACGGTTTGCTCGCTCGCAAAGGAGCCTGACATGGCCGCCTATCACGCTGTTCTAGTTCACTTTCCAATCGCCCTCCTGATGACGGCAACTCTGGCGATCCTCGTCCGCGCGGTCTCTGCCGGTCCACTCGCTCAGGCTGTTGACCGGGCGCTCGTGCCGCTACTGGCCGTCGGCCTGCTCTCGGGTCTGGTTGCCTATGTGGTCGGCCTCCTCGTGTGGCCGTGGGAGGCGATTTCGTCAACGCCGCTTGGCCGCAACCACATGCTGCTGGCAACGTGGACCCTGGCGTACTGGGGCCTGCTCCTGGCGACCCGTTGGATCCAGGGCGAGGCCGTCTGGGAGGGCGCCATGCGCTGGATCATGGCCGGACTGGCAATCCTTGGCAGCGCGCTGCTCGGCATCACGGGCACTCTCGGCGGTCACCTGGTCGGCATCTATACGGAGGTGTCCGAGGCCCTTCGGTTCCTTGGCTGGGAGGTCTACACGACCTACTACGTGCCGCACGTCACGCTGGCGGTGATTCTGGTCGCGGCAATCGTCTTGGCGGCGATCGGGATTCTGGGACGACGACGTTCGATGGCCTAGCCGGCGACAACGGTGCCGATCTCTACGTTCATTCCAGCAAGAGCCGGTGAGAGGCCGTCAGTGACGGGTAGCGCTTGGCCGAGAGCGAGAGATGCTTTGCGTCGCCTTGCTACTAACTGCCGCTGGCTTCTGCCAATACGCAGCGGCAAGGGGCGCAAGTCGCGCTCGATGAAGGAAGTTCGTCTGCCACAAACGTCATCGTCGATGCGCGCGGCAAGCTCAAGGCCGAGGTCGGGAAGCGCTGCGCGGATCTGATCATTACTCGTGCATGCCCGTTGGGTAATAAGGACAGCCCATACCGACGGCGATGCTCCCACACCAGCGACAGCGGTTCCCCGCCACCGTGGCGATCCACCTCAAGCGACAAGTATGAACAAGCCCGACCGTAAGCGGTAGATCCGAAGTACTCGCAATGCTTCTCGTCGGTCTGGTGTCGATGGACACCCCCGCGTGCATACGAGCAACCAGGTCCGATCGCGCTGCTGCCGCAATAAGCGCACCGGCTCACGTAGGGACCGGCAGAAAGCTTGAGCCACCACCACTTTCGCTTCTTGCGCGCGTCAATCTCGCTCGCGGGAGTGAGTCTGGCTTGAGCAAGCATGTCCATCACGTCGTGTGCCCTGCTCACGACGGGATCAGGGCTGATCGGGTTGGTGGCGATTTCGCCACCAGTCGTGTTGGATCCGACTGCGACAACATCGCTTCCCGGCGCCGCGTGAGTCTTCATGGGGAGTTCTCCTGGGACGCACTCAATAGATTAGATCATTTGTCCACGTCGCATGATCGGCGTTGATTTGGGACAATGTGGCTGAGGCTGATGGCTCGAACAGCGCTCACTACATTGATCTTCGTCAAAACTTTCCCCCGCGCTCGATTGGACACTGCAAACCAGCGGGCGTCCCTGAGACGGAGGAAAGCCATGAACAAGCCCGACACGCCAGACATTCATTATGCCGCCGCGACCTATCCGCGCGGCATACAACTGCTGCGGGATCCGCTGCTCAACAAGGGCACCGCTTTTACAGAGCAGGAACGCGACGCTCTTGGTCTGCGTGGGTTGCTGCCGGCGCACGTGCTTTCCATGGAGGAGCAGGCGGAGCGGATGCTCACCAACCTGCGCCGCCTGCCCACCGATCTGGACAAGTACGTCGCCCTTAACGCGTTGCACGACCGGAACGAGGCCCTGTTCTTCCGCGTAGTATGCGACAACATCGAGGAGATTCAGCCGCTTATCTATACACCGACAGTGGGCCTCGCTTGCCAAAGGTTCGGCCACATCTTCCAGCGACCGCGCGGGATTTTCATTGGCGCCAATGATCGGGGGCGCATCGCCAAGTTGCTCAGGAATTGGCCGCACCCGGCGAAACTCATCGTCGTGACCGATGGCGAGCGCATATTGGGACTGGGCGATTTAGGGGCCAACGGCATGGGCATCCCCGTTGGCAAGCTGTCGCTCTACACCGCCTGCGCCGGCGTGCACCCGAAACTCTGCCTGCCAGTGATGCTGGACGTCGGCACGAACAACGAGGAATTGCTGAAGGATCCGTATTACGTCGGCTTGCGCCAGCACCGGCTGCGCGGTCCCGAGTATGACGAACTCGTCGAGGAATTCATCAGCGCAGCATGTGATGTCTTTCCCAGCGTGGTGATCCAGTTCGAAGACTTTGCCAACCACGCCGCCTTCCGCCTCTTGCGCAAGTATCGCAATCGCGTCTGCGCCTTCAATGACGACATCCAGGGCACGGCGGCCGTGGCTCTCGCGGGCATCTTCTCGGCATTGCGCGTGACCGGTGGCAAGCTCGTCGACCAAAAGCTCCTTTTTCTTGGCGCCGGAGAGGCCGCGACGGGCATCGCGGATCTCGTGGTCTCGGCCATGGTCGCCCAGGGCTGCCCCGAGCCCGAAGCGCGCCGCCGCATCTGGCTCGTGGATTCGCGCGGCCTGGTCGTGAAGGATCGCGCCGCCCTCGCCGAGCACAAGCTCATTTATGCGCACGAGCACGCACCAATCGGCGACTTCCTGGCGGCGATCCGCGCCCTCAAACCAACTGCCATCATCGGGGTCGCGGCAACGGGCGGCGCGTTCACCCGCGACGTGCTGCAGACGATGGCGCAGCTCAACGAGCGGCCGATCGTGTTCGCCCTTTCCAACCCGACCTCAAAATCAGAATGCACTGCCGAAGAAGCATACTGCCACACCAACGGACGCGCGCTGTTCGCATGCGGAAGCCCGTACCAGCCGGTGAGGCTCAACGGCAGGATCTTCGTCCCGCGCCAGGGGAACAACTCCTACATCTTCCCCGGGGTTGGCCTCGGCGCGATCGCGAGCGGCGCGCGGCGCATCACTGACGAGATGTTCATGAGTGCGGCGCTGACGCTCGCCCAGCTCGTGACCGACTCTGACCTCGAGCAGGGCAGTCTCTACCCGGCATTGCCGCGTATCCGCGAGGTCTCTGCCGGCATTGCTACAGAGATCGCCCAGGTCGCCTACAGGTGCGGCCTCGCGGCCGGAGAGCTGCCGCGGGACATGCTGGCGCATGTCAAGTCCCATATGTACGAGGCGCGCTATTGCAACTACGCATGAGCCTGGCGCGTTTGCGGGAGGTGTCGACCCCGAGGGGTTCTCGCCCTCCCTGGGTTGCGCCGGAGGGACGGCGTCTGCGCAACGTGATCCGGTCCCCTGCAAATTGATCGTAGCGGGAGCGCCAACGAGAGCAAGCAGTGGTTGCGATGCACATTTGCAACCCGTCCACGTAGCTTGCTGCAATGCATGAGTCGGGTCATGGCACAAGGCTGAAGACTTCGGCGGTGCAGCAATGCGGTCTGGTTACAGTGTTACTTGCTCCGTGCCGGTGGGGCGGCCAGCAGGTCCGCCCCTGACCCTAAACTACCGTCGGAGAGGCCGTTCACATCGGGCTGGATACGCAGCCGATGTTCAGAGTACAATGATCCCGACGTGCTTTGTTTTGTCGTCTGGCTCGACGTGAATCGTGATTGAGGCGTCTCCGACTTCGACCTTCAAGGCGTGCTCGATGCGGTCGCAGATGTTGGCATTTACCCTGTTCGCAGCCCACGCACAGCGAGGGCGCGCGCCGTCAGGCGGATGGTGCCGTCCGGGGCGGCCGGCAGATCGGCACGAAGCCTCTCGCGCAAGGCCTCGCGTTTCG
>JBAPMW010000809.1:0-4099 GCA_049278815.1 Hyphomicrobiaceae bacterium | reverse complement strand
GCCTCGATCAGAGCGGTGTAGAAGGCGTCGGGATCGGCAAGATTGGGACTGCGGTTCAATGCCATGGTGCACCTCGGTCAAAGCCGCGTCCGGCCGGAGGCCAACGCCAGCGCTGCGGCAATCTCGCCAGGCGCAGCGCGGCGCCCGCGAGCCGCAACGTGGCCGTCGGGACGCAGCAGATAGAGTGCCGGCTCGTGCTCGGCACCGTACTGCCGGCGGGCCGCCGCCTGGGTTACGGCGAGGAGCGCGGCCGGCACGCCCGCCGAGCTCAGAGCGGCCTTCACTGCCGCCACATTCTCCGGCGGAACGTCCCGCCCGAGCCAGACCGCGGCGAAGCCGTCGCCGAGCCGGTCCAGCAGCCACGCATCGTCCAGCATCGCATCGAGGGCCGCAGCGCCGGGCCTGAGCGTCGGCGTGTCATCCGCGGAGAAGCCGTCGGGTCCATTGAGCGGCGAGCCGTCGTAGCACGCAGGCGTCGAGAGCCGGCCCGAGTCGATCAGCCGGCGCGCGAACGGCTCCGTCTCGGCCAGCGCCAGGGTGGCATCGCGGAAGGCGCGGCTTGCGGGGCTCTTGGGCGAGATGAAATCGGCGGTGCGCGAGGTGACGCCCAAGTTCTCGTCCGCGGCCGCGGTGCGCTCGAGGTCGTAGCTGTCCAGCAGCGCCTCGGGCGCCAGCCCGCGCAGCATCAGGTCGAGCTTCCAGGTGAGGTTGTCGGCGTCCTCGATGCCGCTGTTGCCGCCACGGGCGCCGAACGGCGACATCTGGTGGGCGGCATCGCCGGCGAACAGCACCCGGCCGTGGCGGAAGCGGGCCATGCGGCGCGAGTGGAAGCGGTAGAGGCTGATCCATTCGAAGGAGAAGTCCACCTCCTCGCCCAGCATCGCCCGCACGCGGCGGGCGGCGTTCTCGGGCCTGACCTCCTCCTCGCGGTCGGCCCTGTCGCCCACCTGGAAGTCGAGGCGCCACACGTCGTTGGCCTGCTTGTGCAGCAGGGCCGATTGCCCTCGGTTGAACGGCGGGTCGAACCAGAACCAGCGCTCGGTGGGGCGGTCAACCTTCATCTTGATGTCGCAGATCAGGAACTGGTCCTGGAACGAGCGGCCCTCGAAGCCGAGGCCCATCAGCGGCCGGACCGTGGAGTGGGCGCCGTCGGCGGCGATCACCCAGTCGGCGCCGATGCGGTAGGTGCCTTCCGGCGTCGCCACCGTGAGCAGCACGCCGTCGGCGGTCGTCTCGATGGCGGTCACCTGCTCCTGCCAGCGCAGGTCGATGCGCTCGCTGCTCGCGGCGGCACCGATGCAGCAGTGCTCGAACAGGTACTGCTGGAGATTGATGAACGCGGGCCAGCGGTGGCCCTGCTCGGGCAGCAGGTCGAAGGCGTAGACCTCGCGCTCGCCGAAGAAGACGCGGCCCCGCTGCCACGTTACGCCTTGCGCCGCGAGGGCTTTACCGAGCCCCAGCCGATGCATGATCTCCAGCGTCCGCTTCGACCAGCAGATGGCCTTGCTCCCCTCCGAGAGGGTCTGCTTGCGATCGAGGACGACGACGCGATGGCCCCTCTGTGCCAGCCCCAGCGCCGCCACCAGCCCCACCGGTCCGGCCCCGACGATCACGACAGGATGATGCGCCGGCCGCGCCGCAGCCTGATCGGCGGAGCGGCGCCAGGGGAAGGTGGTCATGCGGAGGTCGGTCATGTCCCCACTCCAAGATGGCAAGGACGCGGGCACCGCCCGTGGGGGGAATAATGGGTTGGACCGATGATTGCTTTACTGCTAATCATGGACTCCTCCTGGGTTCAAGCCGCATGCTAACGCAATGCTTGGCGTCGGCAACGTCGCAGGGCCTCGATATCTCTGTTGCTCTCTACGGCTAAGCCGTACTAAGATGCGCGATGACGAGTTCGAGTGGGATGACCGAAAGTCTGCAGCGAATCTCGCCCGTCACCGCGTGAGCTTTGACGCGGCACGGGTCGCCTTCGACGATAGCTACGCCATCGCGCTGGACGATCATGGTGGCGGATATGGAGAGGATCGCTACATCCTGGTTGGCATGGTCCGGGAGCGGCTGCTGGCAGTAGCCTTTACACTGCGGGGAGATCGCATCCGCATCATCTCCGCGCGCGTCGCAGAGCCATTTGAGCGCCGTATGTACCATGAGAAGAACCGCCAAGGCTAAAGCTGCCACCCCAAAGTTTGACTGGAGCGCCCTTGACGCGATGACGGACGAGGAGCGCCATGCAGCTGCCATGGCCGATCCGGATGCCAGGCCGATCACCGAGGAGGACATAGCGACAGGCCGCGTGCGGCTGGTGCCGCGCACGATCACTCTGCGCCGCGCCCTCAGACTCAGCCAGCAGGAGTTCTCCGAGCGGTATTGCATCCCCATTGGCACGCTGCGCGACTGGGAGCAGGGGCGCAAGGAGCCCGACACCGCCGCCAAGGCCTACCTGCACGTTATCGCCAGCGAGCCTGAGATGGTGCGCAAGGCGCTGTCTCAGGGGCCCAGGTCGCCCCGTTCTTCAGGCAAACGCTTGAGCCGCAAGAGCGACGCCCAGCGCGAAGCGCGCGGCCTGGAGGAGGCGGCGGCACCAAGGCTGGCGAAGCCCCGGAAGAAGAGGTCGCGATAGCCTCAGCCGCCTTGCGGCGCGGCGGTCTTATACCAGTCCAGGATCTCCTCCCCCGTCCACGCCACTACCCCGTCGCGGGCGAGGATGTCGGCGAAGGCGCGCTCCACGTGGCCGATGCGGTGGGGCACGCCCGACAGATAGGGGTGGCAGGAGATGGCCATGATCTTGGCGCGCTCGGCCGACTCCGCATAGAGGCAGCGGAAGTGGTCCATGGCGCGGTCATGGAACTCCTCGGAGTCGTGGTGCTGCAGGTTCATCATGACGATGTCATGCACCTCGAAGGTATAGGGCAGCGCCACGATCGGCCCGTGCTTGGTCTTCAAGGTGACGGGGTCGTCGTCGAGCACGTAGTCGCCGATGTACTCGACGCCGGCCTCGGCCAGGTAGTCGAGCGTGTCGAAGGTCTGCGTCAGCCCCGGCCCGAACCAGCCGCGCGGGCGCTTGCCGGAGAAGCGCTCGATGATCTCCATGGTCTTGAGAATGATGCCCCGCTGGTCCTCCAGCTTGTGCATGGGGATCTGCTCGTAGCTGTGAGCGTTGAGCTCCCAGCCGCTGTCTATGCAGGCTTGCACCACGGGCGGGTAGGTCTCGCAGATTTTGGCGTTGATGGCGACGGTCGGCTTGGCCCCGACGCGCTCGAACACCTTGCGCAACCGCCAGAACGCGACACGCATGCCGTACTCGTGCCAGCTCCAGTTCGGGAGGTCCGGAAGCTGCGGCGCCCCTTGCGGCGGCGTGATCACCGTGCGCGCCATGGGACGCGACAAGTCCCAGTCCTCCAGGGAGAACACGGGCCACACCACCAGGCGGATGCCATCGGGGAAGCGCAGCGGGGGACGACCTTCGATCGGCGAGAAGGCGAGACGTTCGCGGGGGTGCAAGAGTTCATTCTCCATGGCTCAGCACTAGCTCAATTGTTCGCGCGTAAAGGACGCAAAGTCAAATGAGCACCGGGTCAGGGAACGCTCCCAACTTGAGATACACAAGGAGGATCATAAGCGCCAAGCCCTTATGGTATTCTCCGAATCGATTCGTGTGATCCAAACTGGAGGGCACAGAATGGGCTGGCTTCAGGAGATGCTCAAAGAAGTTCCGCTCTCAAGCGTCCTCAAGGAGCGCGTCGCGCTGGCGGAGCAAAAGTATGAGCGGGCCAGTCAGGAAATTGAGAGCCAAAAGCGGCGGATTGCCGAGCTCGAACGTGAGAATAGGGAGCTTCGTTCCTCGACTCCGTCCAAATCGGGACAAACGGTGAGCGAGGAGACTGCCCGCGTGCTCGTATATCTCTTCAGAGAAACCGAACTCGATGGTCGGGCCGTTGGTATCATGGCTCAGAGACTGAATATGGAGCGCGGCGTGTTGCTGTACCACCTCGACCGGCTGGAAGCGGCCAAGTTTGCAAACGCGGGATCGTTCTATGACGGCGAGGCGTACTGGCGGCTAACCGCCGAGGGGCGGCGCCATGTCGTCGAGAAC
>JBAPMW010000808.1:0-6622 GCA_049278815.1 Hyphomicrobiaceae bacterium | reverse complement strand
CTCAGACCCATTGCCTCCAACGCTGACGCAAACCGCTGACATAAGAGCGAGGGTCTGACCCCAGCTCACAATCGGGAGGAAAGCGATGACGCAGGAGATCGAGATCAAAGCGGCTGACGGCGTGCAGGTCATCCGCTTTCTGCGGGCAGAGAAGAAGAACGCCCTCACCGGCCCCATGTACGCCGCCATGTCGCAGGCGCTGGAGGCGGCGGAGACCGACGACGCCATCGCAGCCCACGTGTTCATCGGCTCGGGCGGCGTGTTCTCCGCCGGCAACGACATCAACGACTTCCTGCGCCGCGCCCAGGCCACGGCTCAAGCCACAAGTGGCGGCAACAGCGGCGGCATCCCCACGCCCTCGCTCGATTTCATCCGCCGCCTGCCCAGGGTGACGAAGCCGATGATCGCCGCCGTCGACGGCCTCGCCATCGGCGTCGGCACCACCATGCTGCTGCACTGCGACCTGATCTTCGCCACGCCCGCCGCCAGCCTGCGCACGCCCTTCCTCGACCTGGGGCTCGTGCAGGAGGCCGCCTCCAGCATCACGGCGCCGGCGCGCATGGGCTATCCGCGCGCCTTCGAGCTGATCTGCCTCGGCGAGCCGTTCAGCGCCCAGCGGGCGCTTGAGGCCGGCCTCATCAACGCCGTCGTGCCGGCGGAGCGGCTGGAGGAGACCGCCCTGGCGGCGGCCAAGCGCCTCGCCGCCAAGCCGCGCCAGGCGCTCATGACCTCGCGCCGCCTGCTGCGCCAGAACTTCCCCGACCTCGGCGCCATGATCGACGCGGAGGCCGCCGCCTACCAGACCCTGATGGTCTCGCCGGAGGCGCGCGAAGCCTTCACCGCCTTCCTGGAGAAGCGCCCGCCCGACTTCGCCAAGGCGCGTGGCACGTAGGTTGGGTTAGCGCGAAGCGCGTAACCCAACACGTTGCGGATGCCATGTTGGGTTACGGGCCTTCGGTCCTAACCCAACCTACATGACAAGCGGCCCGCCGGCCTTGCGCCAGGCGTCGAAGCCGCCGTGGATGTGGCAGGCGGTGGCGAGGCCCGCATCCTGCGCCGCCTGCACCGCCATGGCCGAGCGCTCGCCGTAGGCGCAGTAGAACACGATGCGCTTGGGCGTCGCGCGGGCCAGCGCATGCAGAATGCCACCGGGGCGGATATTCTCCTGCAGCTCCGGATAAGGCGCGTGCAGGGAGCCCGGAATAACCCCATGCTTCTCGCGCTCCGAGCGCTCGCGCAGATCGACCAGCGCCGCGCCGGGCTGCCCCACCAGACTCTTCGCCTCGGCCGCCGTCACCGCCCATCCCTTGCGGGCGATCTCGTCCTGGGCGAGGCCGACGCGCATGTTGGCCGGCACCGCCACGTCCATCATCTTGGGGTTCGGCAGGTTCAGCTTGCCCATGAGGTCGACGTACTCGTCGACCGATCTCACCTGCAGGCGCGGATTGCAGCGCTTCTCCTCGCCGATGGTGGAGACGGTATCGCCCTTGTAGTCGTGCGCCGGGTAGACGAACGTCTCGTCGGGCAGCTTCAGGAGCTTGTTGAAGAGCGAGTCGTACTGGTCGCGGGCGCTGCCGTTCTGGAAGTCCGTGCGCCCAGTGCCGCGGATCAGCAGCGTGTCGCCGGTGAACACCCGGTCGCCCATTAAGAAGCTGTAGGAATCGTCGGTATGGCCGGGCGTGTAGAGCACATCCAGCGCCAGCCCCTCGATGGTGAGCCGGTCGCCCTCGGTCACACGCATGGACACGACATCCACCCTGGCCTGCTCGCCCATCACGGTGATGCAGTGGGTGCGGTCGCGCAGCGCGCCGAGGCCGGTGATGTGGTCGGCATGGATGTGGGTATCGACCGCCTTCACCAGCTTGAGGTCGAGCTCCTTCACCAGCTGGAGGTAGCGGTCCACCTTCTCCAGCACCGGATCGACGATCAGCGCCTCGCCGCCCTTGCGGCTCGCCAGCAGGTAGCTGTAGGTGCTCGACGTCTGGTCGAAAAGCTGGCGGAAGATCATTGCGGCACCCTTATCCTGGCTGGCCACGCCGGGTCATGATGGCGCGGCTCGGATGAGAAAACAATGTCGCGGCATCGGCCATGGCTGACTTTTTGCGCTCTGGATCAAGCTCGCCATTGCTGATCTGAATTCATGCCGCGTGTCCTTTGACCCAGCCGACGTACCGATCCATCCAGTCTTGCAGGAACTGCTTGCTGCCCTGACCAATGTTGCCGGCGTCGTCGAGCAGGCCATCCTTGGCCTGGATGAACGCCTCGGGCTGGCCGAGAGTCGGCACGTCGAGGTAGGCGAGAATGTTGCGCAGGTGTTGCTGAGCGAGGGCCGTGCCGACCGCGCCGGGCGAGATACCGATGACGCCGGCCGGCTTTCCGGCCCAGGCACTCTGCCCATAGGGCCGGGAGGCATGGTCGATGGCATTCTTGAGCACGCCGGGTATCGACCGGTTGTATTCGGGCGTGACGAACAGCAGTCCCTGCGCGGCGGCGATCTCGGCCTTGAGCCGTTTGACGACAGGCGCCTGAGAAGCGTCGTCGTCCTGGTTGTAGAGCGGCAGGTCGCCGATCTGCTGCTGCTGGAAGGAGAAGTTGGATGGCGCCAGCTTGGCAAGAGCGCCAGCGAGCTTGCGGTTGAACGAGTCGCGACGAAGACTGCCGACGACAACCGCGATTTTGTAGTGGTCCATTGCATGCTCCTTGAGGTGGATTGCCACGGATCGGGCACAACGCGTTGGGTTGCCTCAGGATGCTTCCAGCAGCAGCGCAGCCAGATCGAGCCGCCGGGTGAACATCGCGAGCGCCCCATCCGGGCCGCGCGGCCATTCGCGCTCGGGACGGTCCCAATAGAGCTCAAGACCGTTGCCATCGGGATCGCGTAGATACAGTGCTTCGCTGACGCCGTGGTCGCTGGCGCCGTCAAGCTCGACACCGGCCGCCTGCAGCCGCTTCAGGGCATCGGCCAGGGCCGTGCGTGTCGGATACAGGATCGCGAGGTGAAAGAGGCCCGTGGTGCCCGGAGGCGCCGGCGACCCGCCCCGGCTTTCCCACGTGTTGAGACCGATGTGGTGGTGGTAGCCACCCGCGGCGACGAAAGCGGCCTGTGTGTCGTGGCGCTGCTTCAGCTCGAAGCCGAGGACACCGCAGTAGAAGGCAAGTGCCCGGTCGAGATCGGCGACCTTGAGATGCCCGTGACCGATGCGCACGCGCGGATCGATCGGGCGTGGGCTGAGGTCGGGCTCGATAGACGGCAGTGCTGGGGACGAATGGCTCACGTGCAATCTCCGACGTCATAGCGACAGGTGCGTGGGGGGTGGCCGCTGCTGGAGGACTGGTTTACCGGGCGTAGGCGAGCCGGCTCTGGAGACCATGCGTCAGCAGCCGGACACCGAGGGTGACGCGCAGCAGCAGGGCGGCATAAGGGGCGGTGCGTGTGTCGATCATGGCTCCGCGCGAGTAGCATGCGTTTCATATGCGCCCGACACCGTGGTTTGATAACCACCGCCCTGGAATATCATCTCACACTTCTAGTGTGAGAAAACATTCGATGCTGGATCGATTGACTGGGATGCAGGTGTGCGCCTGGGCGATCCTGTGCAATGCCTCCAGAGGCCACCGCCATAGACCCGGCGAGCGCGATCAGCGGCAGGTAACGCATGACGGCTTCCCCTCTTCGGACATGACTCACGGCCGGAGCTCTGGTTATGTCCCACCACAACCACGGGCCGTTCCGCACGGCCCCGTCATACCCGCGTGCCGCCGCTGCCGGGGCACGCCCAGGGAGCCTCGCCGGGCATGACAGTACAGGATACGACGCCACACCACTCCCGCCCCCAGTGGGAGGACGCCCGGCGCATCGTCGTCAAGATCGGATCGAGCCTGCTGGTCGACCGCAAGCTCGGCGAGCTGAATGCTGCCTGGCTCGCCTCCCTGGCCCAGGACGTGGCGGGCCTCGCCAGCGCCGGCAAGCAGGTGATCCTTGTGTCCTCTGGGGCCATTGCGCTCGGCCGCCATATGCTGCGCTTTCCCGGCGGGGCGCTGGAGCTGGAAAAGTCGCAGGCCGCAGCGGCCGTGGGACAGATCTCCCTGGCTGGCGCCTACCAGGCTGCGCTTGGAGCGCACGGCCTGACCGCCGCGCAGATCCTGCTGACGCTGGGCGACACCGAGGAGCGCCGGCGCTACCTCAACGCGCGCCAGACCATCGGCACGCTCCTGGCTCACCGCGCGGTTCCCGTGGTCAACGAGAACGACACCGTGGCCACCAGCGAGATCCGCTACGGCGACAACGACCGGCTGTCCGCCCGCGTCGCCAGCATGATGAGCGCCGACTGCCTCGTGCTGCTGTCCGACATCGACGGCCTCTACACCGCACCGCCCGGCAGTGGCGTGAAAGCGGAGCGGCTTCAGGAGGTGCGCGCCATCACGCCGGAGATCGAGGCCATGGCCGGCAGCGCCGGCAGCGAGCTGTCGCGCGGGGGCATGGTGACCAAGATCGAGGCCGGCCGAATCGCGCTCTCGTCGGGCACCAACATGGCGATCGCCTCCGGCAAGGTGCTGCACCCCCTGCGCGCGCTGTCCGGGGGGGCCCCGTGCACCTGGTTCCTGGCCCACTCCGATCCCGTCACGGCGCGCAAGCGCTGGATCGCCGGCCAGCTGGAGCCCAGGGGCAGCGTGGAGATCGACGCCGGCGCCGAGCGGGCGCTGCTCTCCGGCAAGAGCCTGCTGCCGGCCGGCGTTACCCGCGTGGACGGCACCTTCGAGCGCGGCGATGCGGTCATCATCCGTGGCGCGGACGGCCGCGAGCTGGGCCGCGGGCTCATCGCCTATGCACGGGCGGACGCGGCACGTATTATCGGGCGCAAGAGCGGCGAGATCGCCGCTCTTCTCGGCCACGCAGGCCGCACCGAGCTGGTGCACCGCGACGACATGGTTTTGAGCAGGGGGTGAGGCACTCTTCCGCGGCCCCCAACGCCCAGACCCTCGCAGGGCGCCGCCCTCGAGGCGTTGCGAGGAAAGGAGGAGCAGGGCGTCCAGGCTTGCGCCCGGTGGCCTCTGACCTTTTTCGCGTGGAGCGCAAAGGGCGCCCTGCTCGGTCGTCTCCGACGGCCGCCCGGCGCTTGGCTAGGACCTTGCCACCAACCCGGCGGGGTATCGGAGGCCTGACTTCGTCGCATCCCGGCCACCGTGCCAGCGCTTGGGCGGTCTACCCACCGACCAGCCGACGCACCGGAGTGCAGCACCCCGGCTCCCGATAGAGGCACGGTGCCGGCCACCGCATCCTCATCTCCGAGGCGCGCGCATGGGAGCACATCGCGGGGCGGATGTCATCATCTGCCTACGTAAATCATGAATGCGGATTGACTATCTCCGTACCGACAATCCTGCGGCCTACCGCAGCAGCGCCACGGCGACCGCCGAGAGGGCAGCGGCGAGCAGCAGGACGACGAGCGCTGCCAAGAGCGAGCCGCGCCGCAGCGTTGGCGTCAGACCCTGCGCCCCGGCGGAGGCCGGGGCACCACCTGGCTGGGGCTGGCGGCCATCGGCATGCAAATGGCGCTCAGGCGGCACGCCCGCCGGTGTCGGGCGGCACGCCGGTCAAGCGGACAGCCTCGCAGCTCCCCGACGCCTTGCATAGGTCCTCCCGCCAGGGAGGCACGCCACAGCGAGGCGCCGCCTTACCTCAACCCGCCCACAGCGGCCTGGCCCGGCGCCCCGAGGGGGCTTGTCCATGGCGCCGGGCGCGACAGGCTTGCGCCGAGCCGGGCGGAGGCTTACCCACGCGGCGGAGAGCCGCTCTGCGGAAGAAGAGCCGGCCTATCAGGGAGGACCAGCGTCGTGTCGATCGCCGAGGAGATGCGCCGGATCGGCTCTCGCGCGCGGGAGGCGGCGCGGTCGTTGGCGCTCGCTTCCGCCCAGTCCAAGGGCGCCGCCCTCAGGGCAGCGGCCGGGGCGCTGCGGGCTGAGGCCGCCAGGATCATCGAGGCCAACTGGCGCGATCTTGCCGCGGCCCGCGAGAACGAGCGCCCGGCGTCGTTTATCGACCGCCTGGCCCTCGATCCCAAGCGCATCGAGGGCGTGGCCAAGGGCCTGGAGGAGATCGCCGCGCTGCCCGACCCGGTCGGCGCGGTCATCGCCGCGTGGACGCGCCCCAACGGCCTCAGGATCCAACGTGTGCGCGTGCCGCTGGGCGTGGTGGGGATCATCTACGAGAGCCGGCCCAACGTGACGGCCGACGCGGGGGCGCTCTGCCTCAAAGCCGGCAACGCGGCGATTCTACGCGGCGGCTCGGACAGCCATCATTCCAACCTCGCCATCCACGCCTCTCTTGCACACGGCCTGCGCGACGCCGGCCTGCCGGAGACGGCGATCCAGCTCGTGCCCACCACCAACCGCGACGCGGTGGGTCTGCTGCTGGGGGGCCTCAGCGGGGCCATCGACGTGATCGTGCCGCGCGGCGGCAAGAGCCTGGTGGCACGGGTGCAGGAGGAGGCGCGCGTGCCGGTGTTCGCGCACCTGGAAGGCCTCTGCCACACCTATGTGGACCGCAGCGCCGACCTGGAGATGGCCAAGGCGATCGTGGTCAACGCCAAGATGCGGCGCACCGGCGTGTGCGGCGCCACCG
>JBAPMW010000807.1:0-1608 GCA_049278815.1 Hyphomicrobiaceae bacterium | reverse complement strand
TTTGGGGGCGCGCCTCCGGCGCGACGGGGGAGGGGACGTAGTGGCACGCACCTCGCTCGATAGCCGGCGTCGGCGCAACCTGCTGCGAGACGCAGCGCAAGCGTTGGGCAGCAAAGCGCACTTTGCTTAGCCTTGCGTCGTGAAAGGTGCGAGGCCCTCGCCGTCAGGGGGAGAGCCGTCCGGGGAGACATGGCCCGTGGCGGCGAGCGCTCCGCCGCGGCGCTGCACTACCCGCGGAGAAGGATGGAGGACGCTGCCCGACTGCGACCCCGACGCCACGGTCTTCAGCCGCGGCGGGCGCTACAAGGGCTGAGCCAAAGAGACCGGGGATGACCCCATGCGCCCCTTGAGACCGGCCCAAGCCCTTCTCCTCGCCGCCCTGCTCGGCGGCTGTGCCGGCGCGCCCGCGCCGCTGCCCGTCGACGCCAAGGACGAGGCGGTGGATCCCAAGGCGACCGTGCTCACCTATGCCTCGGGGCTGAAGGTCGCCGACCTCAAGGTCGGCACCGGCGCCTTCCCCAGGAAGGGCCAAACCTGTGTGATGCATTATACCGGATGGCTCTATCAGGGCGGCAAGAAGGGCGCCAAGTTCGACAGCTCCGTGGACCGCGGCAAGCCGTTCGAGTTCCCGCTCGGCCAGGGCAAGGTGATCGGGGGCTGGGACCAGGGCGTCTCCACCATGAGGGTCGGCGGCAGGCGCACCCTCATCATCCCCCCCGACCTCGGCTACGGCTCGACGGGCTCCGGCACCATCCCGCCCTATGCCACCCTGGTCTTCGAGGTGGAGCTGCTGGCGGTGAAGGGCTAGAGCGGCTGCCCGGCCAAGCTTTGCGCGCATGCCGGGCGGAGTGCGACGCTGCCCCGTGCGGGCTATCTTACCGATCCGGGCGAGTTGCGCTACGATCTTGGGCCGAAAGCGATTTCCTGCTCCGCCTGCACGCCCCGGTGCGGCGGCGATGGATGAGTGCCGTGCGGCGTGTGGTGGCGACTCGAGGTGAGCCGCAAGTGCAAGAGGTGACGACCGCGCCAGTGGACACCGACGTGGACCCCGATGTGGCCGGCGAGGCAGCGCCCGCGATCGACCCCACGCTGTTTCGCAGGGTGATGGGGTCGTTCGCCAGCGGCGTTACGGTGGTGACGACGGCGGTGGACGGCCCAGACGGCCCGGAGGTGCGGGGCATCACGGTGAGCGCCTTCATGTCGGGCTCGCTCGAGCCGCCGCTGTGCGTGATCTCCATCAGGAAGGCGGCGCGCATGCACCGGTTGCTGATCGCAGCGGGGCACTTCGGGGTGAGCATCCTCGCCAAGAGCCAGGAGCGGATCAGCTCGCATTTTGCCGGTGTGCCGATGGCCAACTTCGAGCCGGAGCTCATCTGGGCAGGCCGCACGCCGATGCTGGCGAATGCCACCGCGGTGATTGCTGCCGATACCGCTGCCCGGCACGACTGCGGCGACCACACGCTGCTTCTGGGCCGCATCCGGCATATGGCGGCGGCGGGCTTCCCGCCGCTGCTGGTGCACGAGGGCCGCTACGCGGGTGTCACGCATCCCGCCGAGCCGGCGCCAGAGTGGGTGGTGGATATCTGGTGAGCGGCCGCAGCGCGGGGC
>JBAPMW010000806.1:0-2125 GCA_049278815.1 Hyphomicrobiaceae bacterium | reverse complement strand
GTGCTGACGGGCGCCGAGGAGATGCTGGGCGCCACCGGGGAGGTGGCGCATTGGGCGGGTGGGCAGGGGCGCGTGCACGTGCACGGCGAGATCTGGGCGGCCCAGTCGGGCGCCATGCTGGCCGTTGGCCAGAAGGTGCGCGTCACCGGCCGCACCGGCCTCATCCTCACCGTCGAGCCAAAGCCATGAACGCCCGCTAGCCTGAGCATGGCATACTGAGCACAAGACCTGAGCCTCGGAGGCGACAAGCAAATGCCGGCAATATTCTCGGGGTTGATCCCCCTCATCGTCATCGCGCTCCTCCTCGCCTACTCCATCCGCATCCTGCGCGAATACGAGCGCGGCGTGGTGTTCATGCTGGGCCGGTTCTGGAAGGTGAAGGGGCCGGGCCTCATCCTGGTGATCCCCTTCATCCAGCAGATCGTGCGCATGGACCTGCGCACGCGCGTGCTCGACGTCCCGCCCCAGGACGTGATCTCCAAGGACAACGTGTCGGTCAAGGTCAACGCCGTCGTCTATTTTCGGGTGCTCGATCCCGAGAAGGCCGTCATCCAGGTCGAGCAGTACGAGGCGGCGACCAGCCAGTTCGCGCAGACCACGCTGCGCTCGGTCCTGGGCCAGCACGACCTCGACCAGATGCTCGCCGAGCGGGAAAAGCTCAACATCGAGGTGCAGCGGATACTGGACGAGCGCACCGATGCGTGGGGTGTCAAGGTCAGCAACGTCGAGCTCAAGCACATCGATTTGAACGAAACCATGATCCGCGCCATCGCCAAGCAGGCCGAGGCGGAGCGCCTGCGCCGCGCCAAGGTGATCGACGCCGAGGGTGAGCTGCAGGCGGCCGAGCGGCTGGCGCAGGCCGGCGAGATTCTATCGAGGCGGCCGGAGGCGATGCAGCTCAGGTATCTCGGCGCGCTGTCGAACATCGCCGGCGAGAGGAGCAACACCATCGTGTTCCCGCTGCCGATGGATCTGGCGAAGTCGCTGGGGCTGGGGGAGAAGAAGTAGACCCGGTCAGCCGCCGCTGCGGCAATGGCACGGCGGGGGACATCCAGTTGAAAATAGAGAAACAGTTGGCTGCGGCGAGCAATGTCCACTACTATGAGTGACGCCTCAGCTAACGTGACTCGGGGGAGCTATGCGCGGCTCGGGGGAGCCAATGCCGTTGCCGGTTTCGTGCTTCATCGTCGCGATGAACGAGGCTGACCGTATCCGGGCAGCGATCCGCTCTGTCCGCGGCTGGGTCGACGAGGTCGTCGTCGTCGATTCCGGCAGCACTGACGGCACCGTCGGCGTCGCGGAGGCAGAAGGCGCTCGGGTCATCTACAATGCCTGGCCGGGCTTCGGGCAGCAGAAGCGGTTCGCGGAGGAGCACTGCCGCAACGCGTGGCTCCTCAACATCGACGCCGACGAGGTGGTCACGCCGGCGCTGGCGGCCGAGATCAAGGCCCTGTTCAAGGACGGGACGCCGGATTTGGCCGTGTACGGCATGAAGGTAAATCTCATCTATCCGGGCTGGCAGCGCCCCCGCCTTTGGGCGCGCGACCACTATTGCCTTCGGCTCTACGACCGCGGCCGTGTGCGCTTCCGCGACGCCACCCTCCACGACTCCGTGGTGCCGGGCGACGAGCCGGTGGGTCATCTGCGGGGCATCATCCATCATCACTCCGTCCGCAGCCTCGCCGATCTCGTCTGCAAGTGCGATGCGCGCGCCAGCTACCAGGCCCTGCACACCGGCCGCAAACCGCTATGGCAGCTGCGGCTGCGGCTCGTCACCGAGCTGCCGGTCAGCTTTCTCAAGTATTACCTCGGACGCCGCCACGTGACCGGCGGGCTGATGGGGTTCACCGTCTCGTCGATCATAGCCTACTACCGCTGGGTGCGAGTTGTGCGCATGTACCGCCGCCAGCGGTCGCCGGATGCGGTTGCCACCATGGCCGACCAACTGCGGCCATGACTGAGCTGACTCCTCCGCCTTCAGAGGCCGGCGATCCGCACGACGAACGATGCTTGATTGAATGTCAGATCAAGCACAGTCCGATGCTGAAAGCTGAGACAGCCCCCGTGGTCTTTGTCATAGACGAACCTCTCCGGGGTGATTTCGCGAACGTGCAGGGCCTTGGTC
>JBAPMW010000805.1:0-2083 GCA_049278815.1 Hyphomicrobiaceae bacterium | reverse complement strand
TTATGCATCTACGTTATGTTGTCAATGGCCGTAGTATGGGGGGTGGTGATTGATGCGTCTGGGGGAGAGCCGGCGGGGGCCGGCAGCGCGCAGGCAGATGACAGCGCGGGAGAGCGAGGTTCTGGGGTGGGTGGCGGTCGGCAAGTCGGACTGGGCGATCGGCCAGATCCTCAGTATCTCAGGCAAGACCGTGAACTTCCACGTCGAGAACGCCAAGCGCAAGCTGGGGGTCGGCACGCGCATGCAGGCCGTGGTCGCGGCCATGCGCAACGGCCTCATCGGGCCGTGACCGGCAGGAGGGCGTCGGCCGCCGGGGAGCTGCGGCTGCCTTTTCCGACGGCCGGGCGCCGACGCCTGGCTGCCACACGTGATTTGGCCCCTGTCCTCCGCTATCCTGCGCTCACCACCCCACGAGGCACCGGCAGGCCGCCATGTTCGCCACCTTCTTTCACGAGCTCAAAGCCGCCAAGGTGCCCGTCACCTTGAAGGAGTACCTGACGCTGATGGAGGCGCTGGAGGCGGACCTGGCCGACCGCAGCGTGGAGCACTTCTACTACCTGTCGCGGGCGGCGCTGGTGAAGGACGAGCGCCACCTCGACAAGTTCGACCGGGTGTTCGGCCACGTCTTCAAGGGCCTCGATCTGATGAGCGAGGCGGACGAGGCCGCAATCCCCGAGGAGTGGCTGCGCTCGCTCGCAGGGCTCTATCTGACCGAAGAGGAGAAGGCCAGGATCGAGGCCTTGGGCGGCTGGGACAAGATCATGGAGGAGCTGAAGAAGCGCCTCGCCGAGCAGAAGGGCCGCCATCAGGGCGGCAGCAAATGGATCGGCACCGGCGGCACCTCGCCCTATGGCGCCGACGGCTACAACCCCGCCGGGGTGCGCATCGGCCAGAAGACCAACCGCAACAACCGCGCCATCAAGGTCTGGGACAAGCGCGAGTACAGGGATCTCGACGACAAGATCGAGCTCGGCACCCGCAACATCAAGGTGGCACTGCGGCGCCTGCGCCGCTTCGCCCGCGAGGGCGCGGCGGAGGAGCTCGACCTCGACGGCACCATCAAGGGCACCGCGCACAAGGGCTACCTCGATATCCACATGCGCCCGGAGCGGCGCAATGCGGTGAAGGTGCTGATGTTCCTCGACGTGGGCGGGTCCATGGACTGGCACATCAAGGAGGCGCAGGAGCTGTTCTCGGCCGCGCGCACCGAGTTCAAGCAGCTCGAATATTTCTACTTCCACAACTGCCTCTACGAGTTCGTATGGAAGGACAACGCGCGGCGCTGGACCGAGCGCACGCCCACCTGGGAGGTGCTGCACAAGTACCCCGCCGACTACAAGGTGGTGCTCGTCGGCGACGCCTCGATGAGCCCCTACGAGATCTCGGTGCCCGGCGGCTCGGTGGAGCACATGAACGAGGAGCCGGGCGCGGCGTGGGTGCGGCGCGTGGCCGACATCTACGAGCACTCGGTGTGGCTCAACCCGGTGCCCGAGGCGCAGTGGGCCTGGACCCCCTCCATCAAGATGATGCGCGACCTGCTGGGCGGCCGCATGTACCCCCTCACGCTGGAGGGCCTCGACCGGGCGATGCGGGAGCTGATGCGGTAACGTTTTGCGATCCACGTAGCTGGGAGAGGCGGGGAGAATGGGCAGCGACACAAGCTCGACCTATCCTCCCCTGGACACGCTGAAACCTGTCGCACGGGACATCTGGGTTGTGGATGGACCCGTGATCCGCTTCGGCATGCCGTGGCCCAGGATGCCGTTTCCGACCCGTATGACGGTCATCCGGCTCGCCGGCGGCCTCTTTATCCACTCGCCGACGCCGCTGCCTCCGACCCTCAGGGCGGAGATCGTGGCGACAGGGCCGCCGCGCTGGATCGTCGGCCCGAACCGCATCCACTACTGGTGGATTCCCGACTGGCGCGCCGCCTTTCCCGACGCCGACGTGTATCTTGCTCCCCGTATCAGAGACCAGGCCGCTGCGCGCATCGATTTCGACGGCCGGCCCCTGGCGGCCGATCGCGGTTATCCGTGGGATGCGGAGATCGCGACTCTGCCGGTGGCCGGGCGCTACATGACGG
>JBAPMW010000804.1:0-12790 GCA_049278815.1 Hyphomicrobiaceae bacterium | reverse complement strand
TAATAATCAATACGGATTGACTATCTCCGCGCGCCGAGGCTCCGGAGCGGACGAACGGAAGTTGCTGCCGCGCATGTCCGAGACGCCGCCGCGCACCGCGCCATATCAGGCGGTGATATCGGGCAAGCGGCGATTCACTTGCCGTTCCGCGCAGCCTTAGGGCATGTGCCCGGGAGGAGTTCGTGGCCGCGGTGCTCTGTGCTTTGGCCATAGGCCCGCCAGCCGGGACCAAGTTGCCGTGCAGCCCGGATGATGTCGGGGCGCAACCGCTCGGCGCGAACAGGGCTCGGAGTTTAGCCGAAGGGTGGAGAGTTGGGCTTGGTGAGCCGTGAACTTCGTATTGCGGGAGCGACATCGAGCGCTATCAGCGTCTGCGAGACGGGTCCCGCGCGTCAAGAACATCGCGGCGCACGGGAACCCAGCGGGGTGTCATCACATCCAATGTGCAGGACGGACAGCGAGCGCTCACGATCAGGGCTTCGCAAGCTCCCTCCATGCTTGGAACGCCATTCCGGAGGTTATCATGTCATCCTCGAAGAAGCTCCTGCGGCCGGAAACTGTTCGTCGCCTGGCCCAGGCCACGGCAATCGCCGCGCTGGTGGGCCTGCCTTTCAATTCCACAGTCGCCTTTGCTCATGAAGGGTCGCACGAGCAGGTTATCTGCAGTCCGCGCGCGAATGCGCTCCACGACGCGATGCGCACGCTCTGGGCGCAGCACATGGAATGGACCTACGCGGCGGTGACGGCCTTTGCCACTGACCAGCCTTCCTTCAAGGCCACCGCCGCGCGGCTGATGCGGAACCAGGCCGACATCGGCAATGCCATAAAGCCCTTCTATGGCAGCAAGGCGGGCGATGCTTTGACCAAGCTTCTTCAGGAGCACATCGGCGCCGCGGTCGAAGTCGTCAGGGCGGCCAAGGCGAATGACAAGGCCGCGCTCGACAAGGCTATCCCCGCGGCCTACGCGAATGCCCAGGAGATTGCCGACTTCCTCTCGGGCGCCAATTCGAACTGGCCGCAGAAGACCGTGCGCGACATGATGAAGGGCCATATCGATACGACGCTCGTCTATGCCACATCGCTACTGAAGGGCAACTATGACGAAGGTATCGCCGAATATGGCAAGGCCGAGGAGCACATGATGATGCTGGCCGATGCGTTGAGTGCCGGTCTGATCGCTGCCTTCCCCGAAAAGTTCAAGAAGTGACAGCAATCGGAAGATTCTGCAACGATCACCCTATGCACTGCTGGCCTTTGCGATTGCAGCTATCGGCGGTCTGGTTCCAGCTTCGCGCGTGCCGCGCGAAGCTTGAGCCTGGCCCCTCTCGCTGCTGCATGCGGCTCTCGGCGCGACAGGCCTTCTCCTGCCGATCGCGGTCCGAAAACGGCCGGGCGCCTGCGGAGCGCTCGCCTCAGGCCAAGGCTTACTTCCCGACTGCCGCTGCATCTGCCAGGATCTCGGCTCGACTTCCGGCTACCAAGCTAATACCCGCGGCCCCGGTCGACCAGGTTCTCCAGCGCCCCGCCGCTCACCTGCGCGCGCCGTTGGCGCAAGGCATAGCGCGCGATAGCGCCGGGCGTGCTTTCGGCGGCGTTGTGGGGCGTAATGACGATGCGCGGGTGCTGCCACAGGGGACTGGAGGCCGGCAGCGGCTCCTCCTGGAACACGTCGAGCGAGGCCGCGTAGAGCTCGCCCGCCTCGAGCGCAGCGAGGATGTCCGCATCGACTTGCAGGCCGCCGCGCCCGGCGTTGATCAGCACCGGGCCGGGCAGCAGCGGGCTGCGGCCGGCTTGCGAGAGCTTGCGCAGCAGGCTGCGGTCCAGGAGCCCGTGGGTCGCCGGCGTCAGGGGCAGCAGAACGGCCAGGATATCGGTCCCGGCCAGAAAGGCATCGAGCCGCGCCAAGCCACTGTAGCAGTCGACGCCTGCTATGGCCTTCGGCGTGCGGCTCCAGCCCCGCAGCCGGTAGCCGAACGGCCTGAGCGCCTCGGCCGCGGCACTGCCCAGCACGCCGAGTCCCATCAGACCGACCCGCACCTCGCGGGCCGGAGGCTCCGGCAGGTACTGCCACAGCTTGCGCGCTTGCAGGGCCCGGAGCTCGGCCATGCGGCGCTGGTGGTAGAGCACCTGGAGGGTGACGTACTCCGCCATGCGGCCGGTGAGGTCGGCGTCGACGAAGCGCACCAGCGGAACGTCCGGCAGCGTCGGGTCTTGGACCAGCGCGTCGACGCCGGCCCCCACCGAGACGATGAGCCTCAGGCTCGGCAGGGCCCGCAGCAGGCCGGGCGGCGGCTGCCAGACCAGCGCCGTATCGATGTCCTCGGCCCTGCCGATGTCCGGCGCGACGCGCAGGTCGAGATCCGGCGCCAGCGCCCTGATCTCGGCCGCAAACTGCTCGGCGCGCGAGCTGCTGGCGACGAGGAACGCCACTGCCACCCCCAACGCTCCCCCTGGCGCCGCTTCCGCCTATCGCCCGAGCACGTATTCCTTGAAGAACGGCTGCTGCCGCATCTCCTGGGCGGCGACGGGGCAATTGCGGCGCGGGTCCTTATTGACCCACTCCCGGCCGGCGCGGAACATGAGGCTCATCTGCACCTGGCAGGCGTCGGTGGTGAAGTCCTTGTCGACGGCCTTCTGCTCCTCCAGGGCCTGCATGAACTCGGCGGGGTGAACGGCCGAGAGCTGCTGCGGGCAGAGGCCCGAGGCGACGTAGTGCCTCGCCATCTCCTGTGCCAGCGCGATCGATTGGAAGCAGCGGGTATCCTTAGGCGCGCGGGTGAGTGCGTTCAGCTCCCGCTGCGCTGCATCCTGCGCAAGCACCGGGTCGGCAAGGATCAGCCCCGCAAGGAAAAAGACCAGCGATCGCATCGTAAACGGCGCTCCATCAGTCGCTATCGGCCCTTCGGTGCGGCCGGCAGCCCCCCAAGCATGGGCCGGCACAATAGCCAGCGTCAGGCCCGGAGGCCAGCCCCCATGCGGCTTACCGCGCCGACGCCTGCGCTTGCTGGTGCAGCTTGGTCGCCATCACCGAGATGGTGCGCTGATACACCTCGGCCCGGTTCCAATCCTTGATGACAGCGTAGTTGGCGCTGCCCGGCTCCCAGGACTGGCCCGCTTGCCAGCCGTGGCCCTTCAGGAAGTTGGCGGTAGAGGCCAGGATATCTGGCACGCTGCGCACCAGGTTGCGCCGGCCATCGCCGTCGAAATCCACCGCATACTTGACGTAGGGCGAAGGGAGGAACTGGGTCTGGCCGATCTCGCCGGCCCAGCCGCCGCGCAGCTCCGCCGGCGTCATGTCGCCCGCCTCGACGATGCGGAGCGCGTCCATCAGCTGCCCGGTGAAGAACGGCGAGCGGCGGCAGTCGTAGGCCAGCGTGGCGACCGAGCGGATGATGGAGAACTTGCCGGAGGTATCCGCCCCGTACCCGGTCTCCAGTCCCCAGATCGAGACCAGCACTACCGCCGGCACGCCGAAGCGCTTCTCCACCCGGTCGAACGTCGCCTTGTGCTTGTGCATCAGCGCTTGCCCGCGCCGGATCAGGCCGGAGCCCACGCGGCGGGCGTAGAACTGCTCGAAGCTGAGCTTGAAGGACCGCTGGTTGCGGTCGTAGTGAATGACCGTGCGGTCGTAGGACACACCGCCCAGCGCCGACGCCAGCGTCGCCTTCGAGATGCCCTGGGCGCTGGCCTTGGCCTTGAACCGCTCCAGCCAGTCCGCAAATCCGGCCGCGTTGTTGCCGCAGTCGGCAATCGCCGTGGCCGGTGCGAGGCCCAGCACGGCGCCGATGACGGCAGTGCGCAAGCGGCGGCTGCAGCCTTGAACGATGCTCATTTTTCCCTGCCTCGCCTATCCGATAGTGCCCTTGACCGCCGCTCTCCTAGCATTCCGACGCGCACGCCGTCTTCCCCCGAGTTCGCCCTGAAGTCTCCCACGCACACGGCTGCGCTTGAAACGCCGCGCGGGCGCACTAGGTGGTTGGAATATGCAACCGGCCGCAATCCAACCACCCGCCGGGTGGGAGGCCCCGCAGACGAGAGTTCGCACGTGCGGGGCTTTTTTTGTGGCACTGGCGACGCGAAAGAAAGGAGCGTGAGCATGAGGTTATCGACGCCGCACATACAACGCACCTTGAGCCAGTTCGAGGCGCAAGCGATCCCCGACAACCACCCGTCCATGCCGGAGCTGAGCCGAACGTTCGGCGATCATACCTTCTTCATCGACGGCGAGGGCCTCCACATCGTCGAGCCGACTGTCGAGGACGACGACGGGCACGCGTCGGGGCAGTTGGTGAAGGTTGCGAGCTGGCAGGACGTAAATCGCACGAGCCTTGTGGCGCACCCGCCCGAGCCGACGGATGTCTACGTCGAGCTGGAGGGCAACGCCGACGGCCGCTCGCATTGAGCACGGCACGGTCCGCCTCTGGCAGCCCTACCGGCTCAGGCTGCGCATCAGCCCGCGCAGCGCCTCCGGGTGGTTATGCAGCCGCCAGCGCGTGATCAGGCCGGCGACGACGATGAGAGCGCCGTTGAGCGAGAGCGTCGCCGCCAGGCCGATGCGCTCGGCCAGGCTGCCCGTCAGGAGGTTGCCGATGGGAGCGGTGCCGACGAACGACATGGCGTAGAGACCCACGACCCGCCCGCGCCAGGCATCGGGCACCGACTGCTGCAACAGGGCGTTGGTGGCGTTCACCGACACCAGGATCGCTGCGCCCAGCGCCGCCAGCAGCAGCAGGGAGAGCGGGAAGAGACGCGACCAGGCGAACGCCGCCAGCACGACCCCGACGGCCAGCGGCGCCACGGTGACAAGGCGGATCTGGCGCCCGTAGCCCGGCTGCAGCGAAAGGTAGGCGGCCGATGCCAGCGCCCCGAGCCCGGCCGCGCTCATGAGCAGGCCGACGGTGGATGCGCGGCCGTCGAAGAAATGCGCCACGATGGACGGCATGAGCGGCACATAAGGTGTGGCGAAGAGGCCCACAGCCGCCACGGTCGGCAGCAGATAGCGCACGGCGGGGAATGCCAGAAGGGTCCCGAGGTCGGCCCAGAACCCCTCAGGCTTGGCGCCCGTCGCGGCGGGTATCGCCGCGCGCGGCAGCCGCATGGCAACGAGCGCGCCGATGATGGCGACGTAGCTGAGCGCGTTGATGGCAAAGCACCAGGCTTCCGAGACATAGACGAGGAGCACGCCGGCGATGGCCGGCCCCAGCATGCGGCCGACATTGAACACCATGGCACTGACGCCGATGGCGCTCGTCACCAATGCGCGCTCCTCCACGATGTCCTTGAGCAGCGTCTGGCGCAGGGGCATCTCGAACGCGTTGACGATACCGATCGACGCAGCCACCGCGAGGTAGGCGTTGACGCTCTCGACGCCGGCGAGCCCCATTGCCGCCAGCAGCAGCGCGAGGGCGGCCAGCATCAGGTCGATGGCGATGAGCGTCGGCAGCCGCGGCAGCCGGTCGGCCGCGAAGCCCGCGACCGGGCCGAGAAGCAGGTAGGAGATGTTGAGAAGGAAGCCGGCGACACCAAGCAGGAGGATCGAGTTGGTCAGCCGGAACACCAGCCAAGCCAGCGCCACCTGCTGGATCCATCCCCCGGTCACCGACACCACGTGGCCCGCCGCATAGATCCGGAAGCGCCGCTTGGTCAGCGCCGGCGGCAGCCAAAGATGCCAGTCCGCCACCTTCGTCTTTCCCTGCGAGCCGATGTTGGGAGCCCGGCTAGGCTAGGGCCGGGCTTGGGCGGCAGCAAGGCGTTCAGGTGGGACGGTCGGGGTGAGCCGGCGAGGGGAAGCGGGGTCAGCAGCGCAGTCTCCTCCATGAGGAGGCAGAAGGTCGAGGCGCCGCCCGGATCCCCTCTCCCCGCTCTTGCGGGTAGAGGGTTAGGGTGAGGGGCAGCCCCAAGGGAAAAGCCCTCAACCAGGGGCCTCACGTATCGCGCTGACGTTGGATCAGCCGTTGAGAGGTCGGAGCCCTTTGCTGCCCCTCACCCTAACCCTCCCCGTCGCCCTCGGGACTATTGTGGCGAGGTGGCCGTCGTGGATGGCCCGAGGGCCGGGCAGGCTGCTCGTCGTCTATCGAGGGTCGGCGCAGCCGGTGAGCGGCTGACCCCTCACACGAAAAAATTGCCCCACACATCGTGCAGGGCAACGTCGAGGCCAAGCTCTCGCAGCAGAAGCCGCAACTCCTACTCGTAGCGGTAGCCTTGCCGCAAATCGGACAGAATGCCGGTCTTCGGCGGCGTCGAACGCGGCTCCGCAAGGTTGGCGAGATGCTTGCACATATCGGCGAAGTGCCGCCGCTTTGCAGGCGGCAAGGCCTGCACGTCGTTAGGCGTCAAAACGCCCAGCAGCGCAACAGTCTTCTCTATAACGGACATGACGCCTGCCCCCCAGGTGACCCCGCGGAGCAATTTATGACGCTGATTTGTTGAGATGACAACGAACGAGCCGGGCCGATCTTCAATTGGCTGTGCAGCAGGGGCCATTTTGCAACGCTGGTGTCACTTTCCGGCCAGAAGCCGAGCCGATCCCCCAAACACGAGACTGCCACCGGCTCCTGAGATGGTGGGCGCGACAGGGATCGAACCTGTGACCCCTCCCGTGTGAAGGGAGTGCTCTACCGCTGAGCTACGCGCCCAAAAGCCCGTGTTTCCTATGGATTTTGCGCATTCCGGTCAAGCCCGATCGGCATGAGCGCGTCGCGAACGAAAGGCAGCTTCCGACGGGGTGCAGGAAGCCCTTGGCGGTATGCAGCGCACGCCGCTCTGCTGGTTCACATCGCAGCTCAAGGACATCAGGCTCTACCTGGAGAACTCCCGCGCCGCCGGCATCACGGACGAGATCGCCGACACGATGGTCAAGGTCCGGAGCGACATGGATGCGGCCGTGCCCAAGGCGGACATCTGCGAGATGTATCCCTATATACCCGGGATGTGCGTAAGAAAGCGTAGGCGCAGCAGGACGTCATCCCGCATTGTCCAAGCGCCGTTGAACCTGGGCTGCTGCGGCGAGCGATCGGTGCAACGCGTTGCGCTTATTGCGCCCTACGGCTCAGTGTCGTCGAAGGCGGACCTTTCCTCCAGGCCACGGATGAACGCCTCGAAGCTGTCGGCCACGTGCACGATCTTGTAGTCCCACTCCTGGTCAATGTGAACGACCTGGGGCTCGCCAGTCGGTCCGCATGCCCGGTAGTCGAGGCACACCATGTCATGCCCCGCCGAGGGGCAATCCGCGAAGTACACGCCGATCGGCGGGTAACCCCACTCATCGCTCCAGAATTGACTGCCGCACTCGCCGAGCAAAGAGCACCGCTTGTCGCGGCCGATGGAGTACAGGCCAGTAATGGCGATGTGGTCGTGGGACCAGGTGGTGCGTTCCTTCGTCCGGTGGGCGGTCCGACGCGGAAAGCCCCCGTTCTGGACCCGCATCAGCTCGATGTAGGATGTCGGCAACTTGTATCCGAGCTCGCGCTCGACTGCGGCGATGACTGCGTCCGACGGAGGGACGCCCACGTACTCCCTGAGCGCGTACTCCGACGGCTTCCAGAACTCCGAGACATCGAAATCGCCGAAGACCTTCGCCATCTGGACCTCCATCATCGAACGACATTGGCGCGCTTAAAATGTGCCCCTTTGGGATCAATCACTCCACCGTCACCGGCCCGAACGGCCCGGGGCGGGCGTCGCGCACGATCATGGCGGCGGCCTTCTCGGCGATCATCAGCGTGGGCGAGTTGGTGTTGCCCGAGGTGATGGTCGGCATGATGGAGGCGTCGGCAATGCGCAGGCCGGCGAGGCCGCGCACCTTGAGGCGGGCGTCGACCACGGCGGTCTCGTCGCTGCCCATCTTGCAGGTGCCGACCGGGTGAAAGATGGTGGTGCCGATGTCGCCGGCGGCCTTGGCCAGCGCCTCGTCGCCTTCGATCTCGGGGCCGGGGCGGAACTCCTCAGGCGCGTATCTGGCCAGCGCCGGCCGCGACACGATGTGGCGCGTCACGCGGATGGCATCGGCGGCGACGCGGCGGTCGTCGGCCGTGGACAGGTAGTTGGGCCGGATCTCGGGATGGGCCTGCGGGTCAGGGGAGGCGATGCGCACGGAGCCGCGGCTGGTCGGGCGCAGGTTGGCGACGCTGGCGGTGAAGGCGGGGAACGGATCGAGCGGCTGGCCGAACCTGGGCAGCGTGAGCGGCTGCACGTGATACTGCAGGTTGGGCGTGTCGCGGCTCGGGTCGGAGCGCACGAAGGCCCCGAGCTGCGAGGGCGCCATGGTCATGGGGCCAGTCTTCCGCAGCAGGTATTCCAAGAGGAAGCCGGCGCGCTGGAAGAGGCTGCGGTAGGTCTCGTTCATGGTCTTGATGCCCGTGACCTTGTAGGCACAGCGGACTTGCAGGTGGTCCTGGAGGTTCTCGCCGACGCCCTTGAGCTCGTGCCGCACCTCGATGCCGAGGGGGGAGAGCACGCTGCCCGGTCCGATGCCCGAGAGCTGGAGGATCTGCGGCGAGCCGACGGCGCCCGCCGCCAGCACCACCTCGCGCGTGGCGTTGACCGTGCGCTGCGCCCCCTTCTGGCGCAGCGTGACGCCGGTGACGAGCTTGCCGTCCATCTCCAGGCGCTCGACCAGCGCGTGGGTCTCGACCTTGAGGTTGGTGCGGTGAGCGACGGGGTGCAGGAAGCCTTTGGCGGTGCTCCAGCGCACGCCGCTCCGCTGGTTCACGTGGAAGTAGCCGCAGCCCTCGTTGTTGCCGCGGTTGAAATCGTCGGTCTTGGGGATGCCGGCTTGGCTGGCCGCATCGCGGAAGGCGTCGAGGATGTCCCAGCGGATGCGGGCCAGCTCCACGCGCCACTCGCCGCCGCGCTCGTGCAGTCCCTCGAAGGCGTCGGGCGCAATCGCCCACTGGTCCTCGTGCTTCTTGAAGTAGGGCAGCACCTCCTCCCAGGACCAGCCGGCATTGCCCATCTGGCGCCAGCGGTCGTAGTCGCGCTGCTGGCCGCGCATGTAGATCATGCCGTTGATGGAGGAGCAGCCGCCCAGCACCTTGCCGCGCGGGTAGGCGAGGCTGCGGCCGTTGAGGCCGGGCTCGGCAGCCGTCTTGTAGCACCAGTCGGCGCGCGGGTTGCCCATCAGGTAGAGGTAGCCGACGGGGATGTGGATCCAGCGATAGTCGTCCTTGCCGCCGGCCTCCAGCAGCAGCACGCGGGCATTGGGGTCGGCCGACAGCCGGTTCGCCAGCAGGCACCCGGCCGTGCCCGCGCCAACGATGACGTAATCGTAGGTGTCTGATGAATCCGCAGTCATTGGCTCCCCACCCGAGCTCCGCCGCCGGCGTCACCCTATGCCAGCGGCCCGGACAGGCAAAGCGTGTCTACAGGGCAAGTCTTTGTAAACCGTTGCTGGAGCACATCGACCGTCCGGAATTGTGGCTCGCAGGGCGCAGGGCGGATCAGCGAAGCGTAATCCGCCGATTGGCGTCCCGAGATGGCGGATTACGGGCTTCGCCCTGATGCGCCCTACAGCACATCGACGGTCGGAAATTGCGGATTGGCGGTGAGACAATCCCACAGGTAGCAGGCGAGGCCAACGTCGCCGGTCCACAGCGAGTAGCGGCCGCGGCCAGTTTGCGCGTGCGCCTCGCGGCACTGGGCGATGGCGGTCATGGCGAAGGCGCGGGCGCGATCGAGCCAGAGCGGCTCCTTCAGCCGGCGATGGAGCTTGAGGAACGCATAGCCGTTGCCACCCGTGCCGTGGCATAGGCTCGAGCCTTTCGCCAGCGGGCCCATGGCCCACGTGAAGCTACCGCCCTCGGCGAGGAGCGCGTCCAGCTCGGGCGAAGCGAACGGGCTGTCGGCAAAGGTCGTCACCATGCCCGGCGCGCCGTGACAGTGCTGGCACCTGAGTGCCCTCACATTGGCCCGAGCCGGCCAATTCGCGCCCGCCTCCGAGCGGCGGGCCGTGCCTGCGAGGGTGCGCGGCACCGCGTCGGCGATGCGCGCCTGCTGCGCCGGGGTGAGCCAATCCCACCCGCGCAGAAGGGAAGCCATGTTGCCGGCGTAGCCGTGGACCGGGCCGAGAAACACGGCGTGCTCGCCATAGAGGTCCTGCGTCCATAGCGGGCCGGCCGGCGTGTCAGCGAGATCGTCGAGGAGACGGGCGGCCTGGGCGGCATAGAGGGCGCGCCATCGCGCCTCGCCCGTCATCTCGTGCATCGCCAAGCACGCCAGCATCGAGCCCGGCAGCCCCCACATGAGCTCGCGGATCGGCTGGTCCGCGTTCGCCTCCGCGTGCCGGTAGACCAGATCCGCGTATGCGGGAGTGGGGTCGAGTCGCATGGCCACCAGGGCCGCGCCCATCTCGCCGCAATGCAGCGAGCCGTGCGAGCCGTAGGCGAGCTTCGGGAATCTCTCGCGCAGCGCCGCCAGCAGGTGCGGCAGGACCGGCCGGAGGTCGTGGCGCGTCTCGGTGGCGCCCACGCGCGCCAGGTAGTCCAGCGCCCAGATCACGCCCACCGGGCCGACGTAGACGCCGGTGTGCCCGTCGCGCAAGCCAGCGTCCTGCGGGTGAGCGGGCCAGAAGCGCCGGGGATCGAAGGCGGAAAGGGCGTCGGCCACGATCTCGTCGATGGCGGCAGTGGCAGTGCCAGGATCCCAAGCGATAGCCCGCAGCGGCACGTGTCTCCCTGCGTCGATCATTGGGATGCTCCCCATCGCGCGTTGCGTCTGGGCGTGGAGCTGAACGCCAGTCAACCGTTCGATTGTTGACCCGCCACCGGAGCAACCATACGGTGTTGCGCGACCCTGCTCCAGATGCGCATTCCCATATCGAGATTTTGCAACATTCGAGTCAGGCCAATGACGCATAGCAATCCCAAGGTGACGACCGACCGGCCGCTGCTGCTTGAAGGCGACAAGGTGGGCCTCGCCCTGATGCGCCGGGAGGATGTGCCCGCGATCGCCCGCTGGAACCAGGACCTGGAGTTCACGGCCAACATCGGCACGCCTGGAGAGGCGCACACCCTGGAGATGCGCCAGGAGGCATTCGACCGCAACTCCCGCGTGCGGCCCGACAGCGTTGAATTTGCCGTGATCCGGCTCGACGGCCGCGAGCTGATCGGCTTCGGAGGCCTTTTCGACATCACGCGCGCTCTGACGGCAAGCCTGTTCGTGGGCATCGGCGAGCGTGAATGGCGAAGCCGAGGTTGCGGCACCGAGGCCACCCGCCTTATCTGCGAGTACGGCTTCTTCTTCCGCAGCCTTCACAACATCAAGGTGGAGGTCAACGGCTACAACCTACGCGCGATAGCGCTCTACGAACGGTTGGGGTTCCGGACGGCGGGGCGCATCCGCGGCGCGATCATGCTCAATGGCAGCCGCTACGACCAGGTGCTCATGGACCTGTTGCGCTCCGAGTTGGAGCCCAAGCACGTGGCGCGGTTTCGGGATCTTGAGTGGGAGGCCGGCGCAACGCCGGCTTGAGACCGGCTGGGCCGGTGCAGGCGCAGTGCACACAACGCGGAAAGATTCGCGCCACGCCGCTCCCGACAAGCTGGACTGACCCCCGTGGATGCCGCTAATCTACAAGGGACTCATCACCGGGTGGCATTCGAGCGTCTCGAGGTTGGCGAATGGCGGAACGTCGTTGCTTGCGCCGCCAGGAAGCGAGCGCTTGCAAGAGGGCCTCGTGCGGCTGTGCGCTGTGGCGTCTGTGCGCCGGCAGCACATCTGGCGTCTGCGCGCGAGCCTCGATCCTGGAGCTGGACGCGTGGCAGCCTTTGGCTCGCGTCCGGTCGGGCAGCGGCTGGTAGCGGCATGCACAGCACCATCTCGATCATGAACGCGAAGGGGGGGGTCGGGAAGTCGACGCTGACGCTGTCGCTCTCCGAGACGCTGGCGGCGGTCCACAACAAGCGTGTCCTGGTGGTCGATTCCGACGCCCACTCCAGCGTCAGCACCATGCTCATGCGACCCGACTGGGTGATGGCGATCCAGCAGCAGGGGCGTACTGTCGTCGACTACTTCATCTCCCTTGTGCTCAAGGGCGAGGCGGTGAATTGGACATCGTTCGTCTCCCGGGGCGTATCGGACGTCGACGACGCCCGCACGGTGGACCTCATGACCGGCGGCGGGCATCTGACGCTGTTCGAGCGCGAGGTCTCCAAGGAGGGCCTGGAGGCGCGGCTGCGCCATGCGGTGCGCACCTTCCTGACCGAGGCGCGCGCCGCCTACGACTTCGTGTTCATCGACAGCGCCCCCGGCCTGTCGGTGCTGACGGAATGCTGGCTGCGCGAGGTGGATTTCTACATTTCGCCCAGCAAGCCCGATTACATCTCCACGCACGGGCTCCAGTTCCTCGGTGCATTCAGCCAGCGCGACCAGGACATGGGCTTTGCCGAATGCCTTGGCGTGATCATCAGCATGAAGGACATCAACGCCTTCGAGGACTCACAGTACGAGCGCTGGCTGCGGCAGAACAGCAAGCACCCGTGCTTCGACCAAGTGATCCCGCGCGCCACCTCGCTGCAGACGGCCGCCCACTTCTGCCCGCGCCCGCGCTCCTATTGGGCCAAGTACCCCGGCGAGACCGGCAAGGCACTGCGCCAGCTGGCGCAGGAGTTCGTGGCGCGCAACGCGCAGGGGCACGCGCGCAAAGGGGCGCGCCGAACCACCGGCCGCGCCGCGGAGTAGGCGGGGCCTGACCCGAAACTCGCCAGCTTGGGGCAGTGAGCTCGTCAATACCCGACAATCAAGCGCCGCCCGGATCCCCCTCCCCCTTGTGGGGAGGGGCTAGGGGTGGGGGGAC
>JBAPMW010000803.1:0-8280 GCA_049278815.1 Hyphomicrobiaceae bacterium | reverse complement strand
TGATCGTCCTCCGTCATGGGGCTTTCGACCAAGATGCTCACCGGTACCTTGTTGCCGTCCTCGGCAATCTGCGGCACGCTGAGTGCAATGCGGCCGGCCGCCGGCTCACGTCCGCCGGTAAACGCGTTCACCGCAGCCTCGGCCTCAGCCTCGGTCGATGCCATCGCCGGGCCAGCCGATGCTCCCGTGCCGAGTAGCGCGGCCATGCCCGCTGACACGACCAGCACCTGTCGTCTGCTAATGCTCGTCACGCTTTTCCCATCCTGTTCAGCGTTGTTGAGAGGAACATCGCGCGGATCAGGCTGGCACGAAACGGTAGGGATTGCCACCGTGGATTCCGTGCGGCTGCGCCTTGTGTCCGGGGCATCGACCACCCGTTCGCCAGTCGGAAAAGGCGTGAGCGTTGTCGGTATCCCCATAGCACTCGCGGCACCGTTCTCCCCCCACTACTCGCGGGTTCCTTCCCCGACCTGCCCAACCGTCGCGACGGGCCGGCATCCGAAATCCTTCACAATAACAAAAGTGGCGCGTTCTTCATTTTGGTTCTGCCATCGGGTTTCGCATGACCCAAATCAGGGTTAGTCCGGCTTTTTTCCCCCTATTCAACAGCGCAATGTCGTCAGCGGACGCCGATCGATACCCTTGGGCGTTGCCTATGTGTGCGGGCGATAGACCGGCGCGCCGATCGCGATCGCACGCTGAGGCCAGCACGACGAGGATGTGCTATGAGAATATTTCTTGCCGGTGCCTCCGGCGTGATTGGGCAGCGGCTGATTCCCCGGTTGGTTCAGGCCGGGCACGTAGTCGGTGGCCTGACGCGCTCGCCCGGCAAAACAGAATTACTGAGCCATCTCGGTGCCGAACCGATTCTTTGTGATGTCTTCGACCGGGAGGCACTTATCCAGGCAGTTCGTGACTTCAAACCGGACGTCGTGCTGAACGAGCTGACGGATCTGCCGGATGATGCGGCGCAGATCCGTAAACTCGCAGATCTGAACGCTCGCATCCGAACCGAGGGAACCCGGAATCTGATCGAGGCCGCGCGGCGGAGTGGGTCGCCGAAAATCCTGGCTCAAAGCGTCGCCTGGCAATTACCTGATGGGCCCGATGCCCAGGCTGTCGCAGAGCTGGAGCGTTCGGTTCTCGCCGAGGGCGGTGTTGTTCTGCGCTATGGACAGTTCTACGGGCCCGGCACCTATAACGAGCAGCAACCACCCGAGGAACCTCGGGTTCACATCGACCGGGCTGCCGAACGAACGGTGGAAGCGTTGGGCGAGCCAACGGGCGTCGTTGTCATTATCGACTGAGCGCGACCGCGATCCGGCCGACCGTCGAGCTGCGTTGAATTCGGGGATGGATGAGATCCTGGCCGACTGCAACGAAGCTGAATTAGAGCGCAACGCCGTCGCTCTCTGATCAGAAAATGGGGCATGCGCAGTGACAAATGTTAAGGCGGCGGCCGTTCAAATCAGTCCCGTGCTCTACAGTCGTGAGGGTACTGCCGAAAGGGTTGCCAAGAAGATCGCTGAGCTCGGTGGTCAGGGCGTACAGTTCGCCACCTTCCCCGAGACCGTGGTGCCGTATTACCCCTATTTCTCCTTCGTGCAACGACCTTTCGAGATCAGCGCCGAATACCTCAAATTGCTCGAACAGGCCGTGACTGTGCCGTCCCCTGCCACTCACGCAATCGGCCAAGCCTGCAAGGCGGCGGCGATGGTGGTGTCTGTCGGTGTCAACGAGCGGGATGGTGGCACGCTCTACAACACGCAGCTGCTGTTCGATGCCGACGGCACGCTGATTCAGCGACGCCGCAAGATTTCCCCGACCTACCATGAACGGATGATCTGGGGACAGGGTGACGGTTCCGGCCTGCGAGCTGTCGACAGCGCCGTTGGGCGCATCGGGCAGCTGGCATGCTGGGAGCATTACAACCCATTGGCCCGCTATGCTTTAATGGCCGATGGCGAGCAGATACACTCCGCCATGTATCCTGGCTCGTTCGGGGGGGATCTCTTCTCGGAGCAGACCCAGGTCAACATCCGACAACACGCATTGGAGTCCGGTTGCTTTGTCGTCAACGCAACCGCTTGGCTGGACGCCGATCAGCAGGCCCAAATCATGAAAGATACCGGCTGTCCCATTGGCCCGATCTCCAGCGGCTGTTTTACCGCGATTGTCTCGCCATCTGGCGAATTGATGGGTGCACCTCTGCGGTCCGGTGAAGGGGTCGTGATTGCCGATCTTGACTTCTCTTTGATCGACAGGCGGAAGGCGAAAATGGACTCCCACGGTCTCTTCAGTCGTCCCGAGCTGCTCAGCCTTTTGATCGATCGTACGCCGATGATGCACGTCCATGAGCGAGGTACATCGCTCGACTCTTCCCGGCGTTGAGGAAGTTGCGACGTCAGCCCTCCACGGGGCGCTTCCGACGCGAAGATGGGAACTCTGCTTAGCGCTCGGCCCAACCTACGGCTGAACGCTCGGCACGCCCGGGTGCCTCTGCGCCTCCGCCTCGGCGATGAGGCGGGCGCAGGCGGTCTCGATGCGCTGCTCGATCAGCGCGCGGGCCTGGGCGCGGGGCAGGCCTGGCGGGATGGGGTCGAGGACCTCGATCACGGCTGTACCTGGATAGCGCCGGATGCTGCGCCGCGGCCAGAACAGGCCCGAGTTGAGCGCCAGCGGCACACACGGCAGGTTTAGCCCGTCGTACAGCGCCAGGAATCCCGGCTTGTAGTCGGGCGGCGCGCCCGGTGGGCGGCGCGTACCCTCGGGGAAGATGACGATCTCGCGGCCCTGCTCGGCACGGTTGCGCGCGTCGCGCAGCATCGCCTTGAGCGCGCTCGGCCCCCGGTCGCGCTGGACGAAGATGTGCTCGAACTTGTGGCTGAACCAGCCGTA
Organism: Hyphomicrobiaceae bacterium; assembly: GCA_049278815.1. Taxonomy (GTDB): domain Bacteria; phylum Pseudomonadota; class Alphaproteobacteria; order Rhizobiales; family Hyphomicrobiaceae; genus AWTP1-13. The sequence goes on along the minus strand of JBAPMW010000803.1, from coordinate 5,382 downwards.
GAGCGGGATCCAGCCGAGCTCCGCCTTCATTACCATGGCGGGATCGCGGAACACCGGGATCAGGGCGAAGGTGTCCCAGGCGGACTGGTGCTTGGCAGCCACCAGGCAGGCGCCCTTGGGCAGCTTCTCGCGGCCCCGCACCTCCAGGCGCGTGCCGCAGATCACCTTCATCCACCACAGGCTGGCGAGCCCGTGCAGCCTGAGCCCCTCCATGGCCCAGCGGCGCGGGGCCAGGAGCAGCCAGCTGCCGAGGACGAGGAACAGGGCGGTGTTGACGTAGAATACCACCAGGAAGACGAGCGACCGCAGGAGGAGCATCGGGGACCTCACTCGCCGGCGCTGGGGCGCGCGGCCAGTGCCCCCCCGCCCCAGCGCCGCAGGCGGGCCGCACCGTAGCGGGCGGCGGAGGGCAGGAGCTTGGCGTACTCGGCCAGCAGCACACGGGTGGTGAAGGTGTCGGTCCACCACCGCCTGGCCTTGAACCGGCTGGGGACCACGGGGTAGGGCACGAGAGCCACGTGCGGCATCGCCCGCGAGAGCTCGGTGAGGCTGCGCGGCATGTGGTAGCTGGAGGTGACGACGATGAGCTTCCGGTAGCCCTTGGCCGCCGCCCAGGCCTTGGTCTCCTCGGCGTTGTCGATGGTGGTGTTGGCAAAGTCGATGTCCACCCGGGCGGCGAACAGCCGCTCGGAGAGGCCGCTCAGGCGCCGCAGGTCCCGGCGGCTGGTCTGAGGGTTGACGCCGGAGATGAGCAGCCGCGCGGCGCGCCCCTCCTTGAGCAGCCGCGCCCCCGCCATCAGACGCAGCTCGCCGCCGGTGAGCACCACGATGCCCTCCGCCCGCGGCGCCACGCTGCCCGGCAGATACCCGGCAACGGTGCGGGCGAACACCACGAACCCGGCCGCGAGCCCGAGCAGCACCGCAACCACAGCTGCTCCCACCCATGCAACCCGTTGTGTCACAGCACCTCTTGTGCGCCACTCTGCCCGCGGCAGGGGGGATATTGCGGCAAGAGCCCGGCGTCACTCCAGCGAATTCGCCAGCGACCTTCGCCAGAGAACCCGCACGAGCGTCGAGCGCGATCGTAAGAGTCGCAGCCGCGACAGGTGGCCGCCGGCCGCCCGCCAAGTCAGTGTTGGCTGTTCAATATACGATAGACGCCGATGCGCGAGGTCAGCATGCATAGCGTGGAGATGACCAGCACCACGATCCCGAGCAGGAAGTAGCCCCACAGGTCGAGGGTGGACACGCCCACCAGCCGCCTCAGCTCGGCCATGGTGACCGCGCCGCCGCCCAGGACCTCCATGATGGCCGGCATGGAGAGGAACACCACGACCGCCCACACCGCCCCCACGATCCCCGCGCGCACGCCAAGCCGCATGAAGTGGCGCTCGAACTCGCGGGCGATGAAGCGGTCGGTGGCGCCGACGAAGTGCAGCACCTCGACGATATCGCGGTTCGAGGCCATCGCGCTCTTGGTGGCGGAGACGATGATGGCGGTGGTGGCCGCGGCCACCAGCAGGAGGATGGCGATACCGCCCAAGGCGAAGGAGCGGGTGATGGTGCGCACCTGCCGCTGCCAGCGCCGGTGGTCGTCGATGGTCACGCCGGCCTTTGGCGGATAGGGGCCCGCCAAGGCCGCGCGCAGCGTGTCGAAGTTGGGCGGATTTATGGGATCGAGCGTCACGGCGATGAGCCTCGGCACGGGCAGCGCGGTGAGCGCGTCGGTCTGGCCCAGCCACGGCTCGAGCAGCTGGGCGGTCTCGGCAACGCTGAGCGGCTTCACCTGCCGGACCCCAGGCTGACTCGCCAGGAAGGCGCTGACGCCGGCCACAAGCTTGTCGACGTTGACGCGCTCCTTGGCCTCGACCTGGACGGTGATCTCGGTGGCGATGTCGCGCATCCACTGCGAGGCCGACTGGTACATCATGTTGACCGCGCCTGCCGTCAGCGAGGCGAGGAAGCACATGATGGTGATCACGAGCGTGAGCGACCGACCCGTGACCGAGCCCGCCGGGACGATCGGCGCCGTCGGCAGCTGGCGCGTGCGGCGGGTGCGGGTGTCGGTGCCCTCGAAGCCGCTGCCGCTGCCCGCAAAACCGCTGCGCCCGGTGCCAGCCCGCAGGCTCTGCAGCTGGTCGGTCGATTCTGCGGGTGACGCCGGCTCGTCGGGCCAGCCGGCCGGATTATTGAGTGAGCCGGACATGGCCGTCGTGGAGCTCCAGGCGCGGGGCCTTGGTTTGACGCATGAGCTGATGGTCGTGGGTGGCGATGAGCACCGAGGTGCCGAGCCGGTTCAGCTCGATGAACAGCCGCAGCAGGCGGCGCGCCATCTGCGGGTCGACGTTGCCGGTCGGCTCGTCGGCGAGCAGCAACTCGGGTTTGTTGATGACCGCGCGGGCGATGGCGGCGCGCTGCTTCTCTCCGCCCGACAGCACCGATGGCGCGGAGTGCATGCGGTCGCCGAGGCCCACCCACTGCAGGAGGTCGGTCACGTCCTCCTTGTAATCGGTGGACCTCTTCCCCGTCACCCGCAGCGGCATGGCGATGTTCTCCCACGTCGTCATGTGCTCGAGCAGCCGGAAGTCCTGGAACACGATGCCGATGCGTCGCCGCAGCTGCGCGCGCCGCGCCGGGGTGACGCGGCTGATGTCCTGACCGAACAGCGTGATCGCCCCGCGCGTGGGCTGCGTCGACATGAAAAGCATCCGCAACAGCGAGGTCTTCCCCGAGCCCGACGGGCCGGTGAGGAAGTGAAATGAGCCCGGACGCAAATGGAACGTCACGTCGTGCAGCACCTCGGCACCGCGGGTGTAGCGCAACCCGACTCCGTTCAACCTGACCACGTCAGACTTATCCCCCTCGGAACAGGTGGGCTCCATAGCCCAAATGCAGTGCGGCGGGAAAGGGGGAACAATGGCCAGGATTGTGGCGGACTGATGGGGGCGGATGTGGTGTCGCCCGTTCGGGCGCCGAGGGGCCTTCGAGAGCGCTCCGTGCGGAAGCCGTGGCAGGTCTGCCGGTCGGGCAGCCACCCGGAAAGAATCGAGGTAAGCTGGCCGTTGGCTGACCCGAGCACGCCTGCCACGTGCGGGACGGCCGGCTTGCACGTGGCCTCGCGCCAGGGTTCCCTCGCGCCCAACCGTGGTGCGACTCTCCGGCGAGGGGACCCGGCTGAGTGGCCACTGGATGGCAAAGGAGAGCCCGCATGGCACGCATCCTGCTGGCCGACGATGACGCCGCCGCACGCGATCTCGTGCAGCGCGCGCTGGCCGTCGATGGCCACAGCGTCACCTGCACCCAGGACGGTGCCGAGGCCCTGGAGCAGCTGCAAGCCGCGGCGCCTGCCTTCGACCTCCTGATCGCCGACGTCCTGATGCCGGCCGTCGACGGCATCGCGGCCGCCGAGAAGGCCCTGGCGCTGCAGCCTGGCCTGCGCGTGATCCTCATCTCCGGCTTCGCCGACGAGCTCGACCGCGCCCGGCACCTGAGGTCGAAGATCTCCCGCGTGGTGGCCAAGCCCGTCACCCTGGAGGGCATCCGGGCCGCGGTGAAGGCGGCGCTGAGGTGATTGGAGGGGTTTTATGCCCCGCTCGCGACCTGTGCGCACTCTGACCACGCCTTGCCCACGTGCCGGCGTCAGGCCACCATCGACGCCGCGCCAAGACGCTCCCGCAGGTCACATGCGCTCGGCTGCTGCTTGTCTGTGGCGCTGTCGACGGTCCCACTCTGGCGGGTGAGCCATAGCAGGAGCGAGAGCGTCCCGTTCAACGGCAGCAGGGCCCCCGCGTCGCCCGCATTGCCCAGGGCGGCGCGTCGCAGGCAGTCGAGGAGAATGGCCTGAGCGCACGGTACTTGCGGTGATCTGGCCGGTGCGCGAGGCGATGGCGGTCAGGGTGGCGCGAGTGGTTGCAGACCCTGTTCGTGGCTGCGTCCGGCGGTCGCCTAAAGCGGCCCCCGCCGCGGCGTGTCGGCGGTGGCAATCCGCGCCCTGCCGCCCGCCGCGATCGGGCTGGTCTCAGCCGGCGCGGCGTCCGTCTTGAGCCGACGGCAACGATGGCGAGCGGGCCGAAGGAGGCCCGCTCGATCTCAAGCTACGCGAAACAGGCGGGAGACCGCTATTCCGCCTCGTTCGACAGGATCTCGCCGAACTCCTCGAAGGTCTTGCCCTTCAGCCGCACCAGGCGAACGGACTGGATCGGGTAGAAGTCGGTCGCGCTGGTGTTGACTTTGATGCCCGGAAGCAGCAGGGGGTTCTCAAAACCCTTCAGGCTCGCAGCTTGCTTCATGATGTTCTCGCGCGTGAGATTGTCGCCGGCGCGCTTGAGCACCTCCAGCAGCGTCGATGAGACGGCGTAGCCATAGACCGTGAACGTGCTCGTCTTGTCGCCCTGCGGGTAGTACTTGTCCATGAAGGCGCCCCAGGTGACCATGTCCGCGTCCTTCTGATACTGCGGATCGGTGGCATCCTTGGTGTACCGCGCGGTAATGATGCCCTGCGAGGCGTCGAAGCCGGCGGGCTTGATCACGGCGCCGATCGAAGCCGACACGTTGTTCAGGTAGTGCGCGGGCTTCCAGCCGAGCTCGTGCGCCTTCTTGATCGCCTGGGCCGCGAACTTCGGCGTGGTGATGTTGAAGAACACGTTGGCGCCGGAGCTCTTGAGGGCAATCATCTGGCTGTCGACGGTGGGATCGGCCACCTCGTAGGTGGCAACCTGCACGATCTTGTTGGCGTCCTTGCCGAGCCCCTGCTTGAATCCGTTGAAGTAGTCCCTGCCGTAATCGTCGTTCTGCATCAGGACGGCGATCTTGGGGTCTTTCACGTTGGCAAGGATGTGCTTGGCATAGATGACACCCTCGGTGACGTAGTCGGGCTGCCAGCCCATCGTCCAGGGGTACTTTTGGGGCTGGCCCCAGACCGACGCGCCTGTAGCCACGAACAGCTGCGGCACCTTCTTGGCGTTCATGTACTTGTGAATGGCCGTGTTGGGCGGCGTGCCGAGGGTCTGGAAGAGAAGCAGCACCTTGTCCTGCTCGACCAGCTTGCGCACCATCTCGACGGTCTTCGGCGGCGCATAGCCGTCGTCGTAGGAGATGAAATTGACCTTGCGGCCGTTGATGCCGCCCTCATCGTTGACCTTCCTGAAGAAGGCCTCGATGGTCTTGCCGATCGTACCGTAGGCGGACGCGGGGCCCGAATAGGGGTTGGTGTTGCCGATCTTGATCTCGGTGTCGGATGCGCCGTCGTCGTACTTCTTCTGCGCCATGGCTGGGCTGACCACGAGCGCGAGCGCGCCCGCCGCCGCCAGAAGCGTCCTCGACAGTCTCATAGCATTCCTCCTCTTCCAGGCTTCTTGGGCCGTGCGCGGCGTCGCGCCGTCA
>JBAPMW010000802.1:0-6725 GCA_049278815.1 Hyphomicrobiaceae bacterium | reverse complement strand
GCGTAAGAACCGCTGCTCGCAGAAGGATAACGGACCTCAGAGTGTGCCGCACAATCACTACGAAGCCGTCTGCCAACAAGAGCCCGCAGAGCGCCAGTCCAGCGTAGCACAGGATTCCTCCACACAGTGTCTCTCGCAGACCTGCCAATAGTAATCCAATTTGCAGAGTACTGCATATGGAACGTTTGGTGCGCCCACAGGCAACCTATGTTCATGCCCATAGGGCCAGAGAGAGACCCAATGACCAACCCACCCCGCGTCGTAAGTCTCATCGCCAGCGCCACGGAGATCGTATGCGCGCTCGGGCGGGGGGAGCACCTGGTGGGGCGCAGCCATGAGTGCGACTATCCGCCGGAGGTGGCGCGCCTGCCGGCGCTGACGGCGCCCAAATTCAGCGTCGAAGGATCGAGCGCGGAGATCGACGCGCGCGTGCGGCAGATCGTGCGCGACGGCCTCGCCGTCTACAGCGTCGACGCCGAGGCGCTGCGGGGCCTGGAGCCGGACCTGATCCTGACCCAGGACCACTGCGACGTGTGTGCGGTGAGCCTCGCCGACGTGGAGGCCGCCACCTGCACCTGGACCGGCCGCCGCGTGGCGATCGTCTCGCTCAGGCCCGACTGCCTCGCCGACGCCTACGCCGACATCCGCAGGGTGGCGGGCGCCCTGGGGGCGCCGGACGCCGGCGACGCCCTGGTGCAGGTCATGCAGCAGCGCATCGCCGCCGTCGGCACCCGCCTGGCGGACCTCCGCCGGCAGCGCGCCCACCCGCATCCCAAGCCGCGCGTGGCGTTCATCGAATGGGTGGAGCCGCCGATGGCCGGCGGCAACTGGATGCCGGAGCTGATCGAGGCCGCAGGCGCCGTGAGCCTCCTCGGCGCCGCCGGCCGGCGCTCCGACTGGATGCGATGGCCGGATCTCCTCGCCGCCGATCCCGACGCCATCGTGGTGGCGCCCTGCGGCTACGACCTCGCCCGCTGCCTCGGCGAGCGCCCGCTGCTTGAGGCCAAGCCCGGCTGGTCCGAGCTTGCCGCCGTGCGTTCGGGCCGCGTCTTCTTCGCCGACGGCAACGCCTGGTTCAACCGCCCCGGCCCGCGCCTCGCCGACACCGTGGAGCTGCTGGCGGAGATGCTTCACCCCGATGCGGTCCACCCCGCCCATGAAGGCGCGGCCTGGGCCCGGTATGGGCGGGAGCCCATGTGACGTCCCGGATATCGGATTGGTGGTCTGAATGTCGTGCCACGGGGGCCAACTGGCGTCATTCCCGCGCAGGCGGGAACCCAGGTCACGTCTCAACGAGGGTGCGCTGGCGCAAAGGCCCTGCGCTCGCCGGGCAGGGCCTCACAGAAAGCGCCCCCGCGCTGAAAGGTGTCCTGGGTCCCCGCCTGCGCGGGGATGACGTCGCGAGGACGATGTCGCAGGGATGATGCCGTGGGGATGACGCCGGAGTGAAGCGATGCCCTCCCCAGCCCGGCCTTCGGCGGGACGCAGCGGCCGCAGCGGCCGTGGGAAGCTGCCCCAAGGACGTCCCCGGATCTATCACGCGCTTGTGAAGCTCCGTCGCCGTATTTTGCGGCCTGGTTCCGGAATAAGAATACTTCGACGATAGGGCCCCGGAGAGGGTCCGCGCCGCGCTCTGCCGGTCGCCCGATGAGCGATTGCCCGGCAGGGCGATGCTGCATGAGCGAACGTGCGGGATCGTTGCGGAAAACAGTCGAAGGAGGAACGCTGTGGCTACCTTGAGGGTCAACGGACAGGAACGCACCTACGACGGCGATCCGTCGATGCCGCTGCTGTGGTACCTGCGCGACGAGCTGGGCCTCACCGGCACCAAGTTCGGCTGCGGCGCGGCGCTGTGCGGCAACTGCACCGTGCACGTCAACGGCGAGGCGCTGCGCTCGTGCGTGACGCCCATGTCGGAGCTGGCGGGCAAGTCGGTCACCACCATCGAGGGCCTGAGCCCCAAGGGCGACCACCCCGTGCAGGTGGCCTGGCGCGACCAGGGCGTGCCGCAGTGCGGGTACTGCCAGCCCGGCCAGATCATGAACGCCGCGGCATTCCTGGCCAAGACGCCCGGACCGACCGACGCTCAGATCGTGGAAGCCATGTCCGGCAACCTCTGTCGATGCGGCTGCTATCAGCGCATTCACGCGGCGGTGCGTGCCGCCGCCCGCGGCGCCTGACGAGGTGTGACATGACCGAGCTCAACACACATACCAGGATGAAGATTGTCAACGTCAGCCGGCGCGGCCTGCTCAAGGGCGTCGCCGCCACCGGCGGTCTGGTGCTCGCGGCGCAGTTTCCCGGCATCAGGAGCGCGCTGGCCGACTATCCGACCGGCGGCACCGCCATGCCCAACGGCGTGGTCAACAACCCCAAGGTGTTCATCTCCATCGGCCGCGACGGCACAGTGAGCATCGTCGCGGCCCGCGCCGAGATGGGCAACGGCGCCGCCCGCACGGCCTTGCCCATGATGGTCGCCGACGAGCTGGAGGCCGACTGGGCGAAGGTGCGCGTGGTGCAGTCGCCCGGCGATGAGCGCACCTACGGCAACCAGGACACCGACGGCTCACGCAGCGTGCGCCACTGGATCCAGCCGATGCGCCAGTGTGGCGCCGCGGCGCGGCTCATGTTGGAGCAGGCGGCTGCTGCCGAGTGGAAGGTGGAGCTGAGCGAGGTGCAGGCCCAGCTGCATGAGGTGGTGCACAGGCCGTCCGGCCGCAAGCTGAGCTACGGCCACCTCGCCGCCGCAGCATCGGGTCTGCCCGTGCCGGCGGCCGACAAGATCAAGCTGAAGGAGCCGGGCGCCTTCCGCTATATCGGCAAGGGCACCGTCCGCATCTCCGACCTCGTCGACATCACCACGGGCAAGGCCATCTACGGCCAGGACGTCATGCTGCCCGGCATGAAGTTCGCGGTCATCGCCAGGCCGCCCGTGGTGGGCGGCAAGGTGGCGTCGGTCGATACCAGCGCGGCGCTGAAGGTGCCGGGTGTGGAGAAGGTCGTCACGCTGCAACCGACGCCGGCGCCCTACAAGTTCGGGCCGCTGGGCGGCGTGGCCGTCATCGCCCGGAGCACCTGGGCCGCGCTCAAGGGCCGCGAGGCGCTCAAGATCGGCTGGGACGACGGGCCGAACAAGGTCTACGACTCCAACACCTATCGGCAGCACCTGGAGGCCGCCGTCAAGAAGCCCGGCAAGGTCGAGCGCAACGTCGGCGACGCCGACAAGGCGCTGGCCTCGGCGGCCAGGGTGATCACGGCCGAGTACTACGCGCCCCACATCCACCACGCCACCATGGAGCCGCCGGCAGCGGTGGCGCGCATGAGCCATGGCAAGTGGGAGATCTGGGCGCCGGTGCAGAGCCCCGGCCAGGCCCGCGACGACGTGGCCGCGGCGCTGGGCGTGGCCCCGGCCGAGGTCACCATGCAGCCGACGCTGCTGGGCGGCGGCTTCGGCCGCAAGTCCAAGTGCGACTTCGCCATCGAGGCGGCGCTGCTGTCCAGGGAGCTGGGCGGCACGGCCGTGAAGGTGGTGTGGACGCGCGAGGACGACGTGCGCCACGGCTTCTACCACACCGCCACGGCGGACCGGTTCGAGGCCGGGCTCGACGCCGGCAACAAGGTGGTGGCCTGGCGCCACCGCAGCGCGGCGCCCACCATCCTCTCCACCTTCGCGCCCGGCCAGAAGCACCCATTCGCCATCGAGCTGGGCATGGGGTGGGTGGACACGCCGTTCGACGTGCCCAACATCCGTATGGAGAGCGGCGAGGCTGAGAACCACGTGCGCATCGGCTGGTTCCGGTCCGTGAACAACGTGATGCACGCCTGGTCGACCCAGTCGTTCGTGGCGGAGCTGGCGCACCAGCTGGGCAGGGATCCGAAGGACTTCCTGCTCGAGCTGATCGGTCCGGCGCGCACCATCGATGTCGGCCCGCAGGTCACCACACCCTGGTGGAACTACGGCGAGCCGTTCGAGACCTTCCCCATTCAGACGGGGCGGCTGCGCAACGTCGCGGAGATCGCCGCCAGGGAGGCGGGATGGGGTAAGACGCTGCCCAGAGGCCAGGGGCTCGGCATCGCCGCGCACCGCAGCTTCGTCTCCTACGTCGCCACGGTCGTGCACGTGGTGGTGGGCGACAAGGGCGAGATCAGCATCCCGCGCGTGGATACGGCGATCGACTGCGGCTACTGCGTGCATCCCGAGCGGGTGCGCTCGCAGATGGAGGGTGCGGCGGTGATGGGGCTGACGCTCGCCAAGTACGGCGCGATCACCGCCAAGAACGGCGCCATCGAGCAGGCGAACTTCAACGACTACCCGCTGGTGCGCCTCAACGAGTCGCCCACGGAAACGCGCGTGCACATCGTGCCCCACGGCATCGACGTGCCGCCGAGCGGCGTGGGCGAGCCCGGCGTGCCGCCGTTCACCCCGGCCCTGTGCAACGCCATCTTCGCCGCCACCGGCAAGCGCATCCGGCAGCTGCCGATCGGCGAGCGGCTGGCGTAGGCCACACAGGTTGGAGGCGGGAGCGATTCCCGCCTTCAGCCGTCTCGATCATGACAAGTGCAGATGGCTGGCGCTCGGAGCACCGCGGGTACAGCAGCCCCGCCTGTCCCGCGCCAGCCCCTAGCCAGCGCCCGCCACCGCGGCTGGGCGCTACAGGGAGGATCGCATGAGGGGACGACTGAAAGCTCCGGCGACTGCCGCCTTGGGCCTCGCGCTCTGCAGCGGTGCGGCCATGGCCGCGGATGTAGACGGCAAGCGCATCGTCGATGCGGACAAGGAGCCGGGCAACTGGCTGAGCCACGGCCGCACCTACTCCGAGCAGCGTTTCAGCCCGCTGAAGAAGATCGGTACCGCCAACGTCGGGCAGCTGGGGCTCGCCTGGTGGCTCGACATCAAGAGCCGCACCACGCGGGGCGTGGAGGCGACGCCGATCGTGGTGGACGGCGTGATGTACACGACCGGCGCCTGGAGCCATGTGATGGCCATCGAGGCCAAGACGGGCAAGCTCTTGTGGGAGTTCGATCCGCAAATCCCCGGTGAGCACGCCGCCAAGGGCTGCTGCGACATCGTCAACCGCGGCGTGGCGGTGTGGGGCGGCAAGGTGTTCCTCGGCGCCTTCGACGGACGGCTGATCGCGCTCGACGCCAAGACCGGCAGGAAGCTGTGGGAGACGCTGACCGTCGACCAGTCGAAGGACTACACCATCACCGGCGCCCCGCGCGTCGTCAAAGGGAAAGTGATCATCGGCAACGGCGGCGCCGAGTTCGGCGTGCGCGGCTACGTCTCCGCCTATGACGCGGACAGCGGCAAGATGCTCTGGCGCTTCTACACCGTCCCCGGCAATCCCAAGGACGGGTTCGAGAGCAAGACCATGGAGAAGATCGCCCAGACATGGTCGGGCGAGTGGTGGAGGTACGGCGGTGGCGGCACGGTGTGGGACTCGATGGCCTACGACCCCGCGCTCGACCTTCTCTACATCGGCGTCGGCAACGGCTCGCCCTGGAACTATCAGATCCGCAGCGACAGCAAGGGCGACAACCTGTTCCTCTCCTCCATCGTCGCCATCAGGCCCGACACCGGCGAGTATGTCTGGCACTTCCAGACCACACCCGGCGAGGACTGGGACTATACGGCCACCCAGCACATCATCCTGGTCGACCTGATGATCGATGGGAAGCTGCGCAAGTGTCTGGTGCAGGCGCCGAAGAACGGCTTCTTCTACATCATCGACCGGGAGACCGGCGAGTTCATCTCCGGCACGCCGTACGCCGCCCTCACCTGGGCGGAGGGGCTCGACGCCAAGGGGCGGCCGATCGTCAAGGCCGACGCGCGCTGGAGCACCCTCGGCAAGCCGGCGGTGGTGGTGCCGGGGCCGGGGGGCGCCCACAGCTGGCATCCGATGAGCTACAGCCCGCTGACCGGCTACGTCTACATTCCGGCCATGGATGCGGGCTTCGGCTATGCACCGGTCGACCCCAAGACCTTCAAGCAGCAGCCGACCGTCTTCTGGAACATCGGCCTCGACCCCGTCGGCTCGGCGATGCCCGACGACGAGGCGGTCCGCAAGGCGATTCGCGCCTCCACCAAGGGCCGCCTCGTGGCCTGGGACCCGATCGCGCGCAAGGCGGCCTGGACCGTGGAGCACCCCCTCGCCTGGAACGGCGGCGTGCTGTCCACCGCTGGCGGCCTGGTGTTCCAGGGCAACGGCGAAGGCAAGCTCGTGGCCTACGACGCGAAGACCGGCAAGAGGCTGTGGGACTTCTACGCCCAGACCGGCATCGTGGCCGCCCCCGTGACCTACGAGGTGGATGGCGAGCAGTATGTCACCGTCAACGTCGGCTGGGGCGGGGCGATCCCCAACGCGGCCGGCGCCATCGTGATCGATGCGGCGCCCGGCCGCCACAACCGGGTGCTGACGTTCAAGCTGGGCGCCAAGGTGGAGCTGCCGCCGCTCAAGCTGGTCGCGCGGCCGCTCGATCCGCCGCCCGCCACGGCGTCGCCGGCCAAGGTTGCCGAGGGCAAGCGCCTGTTCCAGACCTACTGCATGTACTGCCACGGCGACACCGCCGTGTCGGGCGGCACGGTGCCGGACCTGCGCTTCTCCTCCACGCTTGCCTCCTTCGAGGCCTGGAAGTCGATCGTGCTCGACGGCGCGTTGATAAAGAACGGCATGGTCTCGTTCACCAAGCACCTCAAGACAGAGGACGTCGAGACGGTGCGCGCC
>JBAPMW010000801.1:0-7372 GCA_049278815.1 Hyphomicrobiaceae bacterium | reverse complement strand
CAACGGCCGCAGGTGAGGCTCTGCTACGAATACCTCGATGAGATCGCCAAGAGCATGCCGAAAGAGACAACGGAGGCCGGCATAGCCCCGGCCGACGCGGTGCTGGGCCAGCTCTTCTATGTCGCGGCCCACGAGATGGGGCACGCCGTGTTCGACCTGCTCGATGTGCCGTTGTTCGGGCGACCTGAGGATGCGGCCGACCAGTTCGCCGCGTACATGATGCTGCAGTTCGGCAAGGACGAAGCCAGAAGGCTCATCGGCGGCGCTGCGTATTCCTACAGCAGCGTCGTGCAGAGCCCCAAGCACGTGGTGCCGCTGGAGGCCTTCTCCAGCGCACACGGCGCGCCCGCGCAAAGGTTCTACAATCTTCTCTGCATGGCCTACGGTGCCGACCCCAAGCTGTTCGGGGACGTCGTCGAGAAGGGATACCTGCCGGAGAAGCGAGCCCCGTTCTGCCGGGGCGAGTACCGTGAGGTTGCCTTCGCGTTCAAACAGCTCATAGCTCCACGCCTTGACCAGGAGCTCATGAAGCAGGTGTTCGACAGGACATGGCTCCCGGCGACTGCCGCGCCATCCCTTCACAAATGAGCAACGCTGCGAGGGCGCGAGCCGCGCATCGCAACAGTGTCTGAGGATTGACATGACGCACACGGGCACAGCACCGCACTCCGCGTGGGGCACCAGCTGGTGGCAGAGCGTCCTGCTCGGGATAGTGTTCATGATCGCGGGATTGTTCGTCCTGCGGAACGCCGTCCTTGCCACGGTGGTGAGCGCAATCGTCTTCGGCATTGCCCTGCTGGTTGCCGGGCTGTTCGAGATCGTGCAGGCGTTCTGGGCAGAGCACTGGAGCGGGCTTTTCTGGAGACTGCTCGTCGGAGCGCTCTATGCGGTCGGCGGCGCGGTCCTCGTTGCCGATCCCCTGGCAGCCTCCGTCCTGCTGACGCTGGTGTTCTCCGTGGCCCTGATTGCATCGGGGGTCATGCGGATCTATCTGGCGCTTGCGTACTGGCACCGCTACGGCTGGCTGCTGCTCGCCTCGGGGATTGTCGGCGTGCTGGCCGGTCTCGTTGTCCTGCTCAAATGGCCGCTCAGCGGGCTATGGGTGTTCGGGCTGGTGGTCGGCATCGACCTTGTCCTGCACGGCGCGTGGTGGGTGGTCTCGGGCTTGGCCGCGCGGAGAGGTATCCCTCCCGCGTGAGCCGGGCCCACTCTTTGGACTCAAGCTGGGCCAGCGCGCTTTCCGGTTGATGTGGATCGCCGCCCGCACCCCCGACCGTGCAGACAGCGGACGAAAGCGGTCTCGCTGCCGCTGGGGCGGGCCGCACCCTGGGTCGCATGCGCCGACATGTCCCCCTCCCCCTTGCGGGGAGGGGCTAGGGGTGGGGGGAGCCAACGCGTCATACCTCTCCGTTTCACCCCGGCCTCGCAACCGTCGGGCGCTTGCGGCATCGGTGTGCCACTGCATTTGCCGTTTCCCTGCTCCTTCACCCCACCCCCGACCCTCCCCATCAAGGGGAGGGGGGACGCTGTGGCTCTCTCTTCCCCTCGCCATCCTCGTCGAGTGCTCTGCAAAGGGGCGCGCGACGCGCCTTTCCGCAGATAGGTCCCGGCATGATCCACATCGAGTGGAATGCGCTCTCGCCAGCTACCTGGAGCCCGATCAAAGCGGCCCCTTGAACACAAAGAACGCGCCGACCGCGATGAGGGCGAAGCCGACCAGGTGGTTGAGCGTGAACGCCGCTTTCAGATAGAGGACAGAGAATACGGCGAACACCACCAGCGTGATGACCTCCTGCATGGTCTTGAGCTGCGCCGGGGTGTAGGCGAGCGCGCCGAAGCGGTTTGCCGGCACGGCCAGCCAGTACTCGATGAAGGCGATACCCCAGCTCGCCAGCACAACGACCCAGAGCGGGCGGTCTGTGAACTTGAGATGGCCGTACCACGCAAACGTCATGAACACGTTCGACAGGATGAGCAACACAATCGGGGCAAGAGGCGAGGTCAGGAGTTGGGGCATCGGGGGCCGGGGTCGCTGCTGGGGGAGGGGGAGATGGGAGTGCTCATTTTCTCACACAGCCGCAGGCGCCGAGCCGCGACACCGCGGCGCGGAGCCTCTGCGCAGCCGTGTCCGGCCCGATCCCGAGGAGGGGGTCCAATCCGTTTGGAGGCCGCGTCCTTGAAAACATCTAGGGCTTGCCGATGATACCCGTATTGCAGTGGGTGGACCCTGCGGCGCCAGGCCTTGGGATCAGGCCACGGGCCATTCTCCCGACCCGGACGTCGGCGCCGCGGGGTCTCATCCACCGAAATCTCGTGCCGGCCGCGCGCCTGGGCAACGCCTGCGCCCTCGAGGGATCCTCCGTCGGAGCCGGCGCTTGACGAGGCCTTGTGCGCCTGCCGATAGTCCCAGGTGATCGAGCGCGCCGCCGGGGCGTCGCCTCCGGCCGAGACCTGCGGCAAGGACGGCGTCCTTGCCGGTCGCGAGGGTGCGGATGAGAGCGATGACGATCCGGGTGTGGCGGCGAAGGGCCGGTCGCGGCGAAGGAAGTGTTGCCGGCTCGATGCTGGCGCTCCTCGTGCTCCTCGCCGCCGCGCGGCCGTCGGCCGCCCAGGGGCAGCCTGTTGAGCGGTATCAGTTGCCGCCCAACCACCAACCGCTGGCGCTGGCCTATCTGGCGGCGCCCTATGCGGGAAGCCCGGCCGGACGGGCCTCGGATTTCAGCTCAGGCGGCGCATCGATCGTTGCCAGGTTCCTGCCCCATGCGGGGCTTCAGCCCTGGGAGGGCATTCCGTTCGGTCTCTTCAAGAGAAGTAGCATGCCTGACTCCCGTACGCGCTTGGGCGTGACGGGCAACGTGCTCGGCATCGGCAAGGGGAAAGCCCTCGCTCTCAGGCTGTACGCCTTTCTGCCGTCGGAGCGGCGCGCGTCCTCCTTGCGACTGCTGACATACGAGTCCGACTCCTGGAAGAGGCTGTCCGAGGCTTTCTCCGTGCTCTCGGATACCACGTTCGTGCTGACGGTCTCGGGAGACGGGCAGGTCAGTGGACCCGCAACGGGGGCCGCTTACCCGCCTGGGTACAAGAAAGCCGACGGCAGCGGGACCGATAGCGTCGCCTGCGTGAACAAGCGCAGCGCGCCGGGCGACAGATCGCTGAGCTGCGAGGAGGGGACGGGCGAGGTGATCGAGGACCCGCTGTCCGGGGAGCCGGCGCTGCTCATGTTTCCCCGCCGAGATCCGCCGCAATGGCTGACCTCTGTGCCGACGGAGATCTGCGTCGAGGACGGCGGGAAGGTCCCCAGGATCGCCGTGCCCACCACCCGCAACGTCACCGCCTTCGCCCTGGTCCCTCTCGTCGAGCACAAGGGGCAGCGTTTGTGCACACCGGCCTACTGGAGCCTCAGCTACGTGCTGGTCCGGCAGCACGGGATTGAGATCGATGGTGTGAAGCACCGCCGCCTCGGCAGCCGCGGCATGACGGCCTCCGGTTGGAAGCTGCTGGCGGAAGCTCCGGAAGCGGGCGGTTTGACGCAGCGAATCCTCCTCGTTCCCTCGGCCCCGCCCTCCGTGGCCAGTGCGCCGAAGCCCGCGCCGTTGCAGCCGCCAGCTCCGGTTCCTGTCCCCGTCGCTTCGCCGCCGACCTTCGCAGTGATTCTGAGCGAGTGGCGCTGGAACTTCTCGATCGGGAAGCTCTGGTACGCCCCGCTGCCGGCCGGTGGCGACAGCGGCCGGCAGCTCAAGTGCGAGAACGGCGTGCTCTCTCTGGGCACCGAGGTGTGGGGCAAGGACAAGCTCATTCAGGCCGATGCGGTCTCCGTGAAGACCGTTTTCAAGCTCCCGCCAGCGCTGCGTGTGGAGGTGACGCAGCCGCCGGCGAAGCTTGCGTCTCTGCGCAAGGGGCTCGTCCTCCTGGCCGAGGGCTCCGGCGGCAGCACCTATTGCGGCATCGCGCGGCCGCTGCCGGGCAGCACCGGGCTGGAGGCCAAGCTCCAGCCGGAGGCGAAGGCAGCGCCGCCTCGCGACGTCGAGCTGAAACCGGCCCCCCTGGCGCTGCCTGCCGAGCTCTGGCTGAAGCCGGTTGTGCACCTCGGCAAGCGGCCGCTTGCGCTCGCCAGCTGCAAGGTCACGCTCGCCGGCCTGCCTGCGGACGAGTTCCGCCACGAGCGCGACGGCCGCACGCGCGTGAAGATGAGCCCTGACAGGCGCGGACGCGTAGGCGCCAGCTATCGCGTGGAGGTCGGCGGCAGCGCCAAGGTCTGCGCCGGCTTCGAGGGAGAGGCCATTGAGGCCCAGAAGCTCGCAGCGCTGGCGAAGGGCACGGAGCTTGCAGTTCCCCTGCGGCACCCCGGCGGCCGCGCGTTCGTGGCGGTCCTGAGCTGGCCGCTCGGCGAGCCGGACGACGAGGGCAACTGGCGCGCGGCGTTGAAGGCGCTGACGGAGGCCTTCGATGCCGGCGCCCACGAGGGGAGATATCTCTGGGGCGCGATCTACGCGCCTGACAGCAAGAGGCTCGTCGCCAGCGAGACGGCCGACTATATGCCCCTGGAGGTGGACGCCTACAGCCCCGAGACGATCGGCCGGTTCAAAGCCGGCGCTGCGGCGCTGCGCTATGAGGAGGCCGTCAAGCGCGTTGTCGCCGACGTGGCGGATCTGGAGGGCAACGTCGACCTGCTGGTGGTGGCGGTGGGTGCGGAGGGCGCCTGCAAGTGGTCCAATCCGTTCACGTCCGCGGCGACGCGGGGCGGCCGCTCGGCGCTGGTGCGCGTGGTCAAGGCGGCGCCGGGCCAGTCCACCGATGCAGCCTCCCGCGCGCGGATGTGCGACGTGGTCGGCGACCGGAGCAGCGTCGGCTTGGCCGTGGAGGTGGCGGTGGACCCGGCCACCGCCGGAGGGGCGTCAGACCGGCTGCTCAGGGAAGCCCTCGAGGCGGCGGTCAAGAACCTGCTGGGACCTGCTCCCGAGGTCGAGCCGAAGGCCAAGGCCGAGCCACCACCGTCGGACCGCAAGATCGCGTCGGTGGCGCCTGCCCCGGTCGAGACGTCCGTCGCCGAGACGTACCGCGACCACTATGGGCTGCCCTACGACTACCGCCCGCTCGCCGTCGCCTATCTGGCGGCGCCCTATGCGGGCAGCCTCACGGGGCCCGCCAGCACGTTCCGGATCGGACCCGTGGCGCCAGGCACGTCGTTGTTCGTCCGCTTCCTGAAGCGCACCGGCGGCGCCCAGCCTTGGCAGGGGATCCCGCTCGGGCTCTTCAGGGGCGAGAGCGGCAAGCCGGGCACGCAGCTGACCGTGGCCGAGAGCACGCTCGGGCTCGGGGGCAGCAAGGCCTTGCATCCGACCTTGTACCCCTTCGTTCCGGAGGAGCCGCCGGTCGCGGGCTTCAGGGTGCTTACCTTCGAGTCCGATGCCGGCCGCAAGACGTCGGAAGTGTTTTCGCTGCTTGCAGATACGTCGTTCCTACTGAAGGCCTATCTCGACGCGCCCAATCTCGGCGTGGTCGAGACCGTCGCCTGCGTGAACAGGCGCAGCTCTCCTCCGTCGTGCGAGGATGGGACGGGCCAGGCGGTCGAGGACCCGCTGTCGGGCGGCCCGGCCCTGCTCATGGTGGGGCACAGAGGGCCGCCCAAGTGGCTCACCGCCGTGCCGACGGAAATCTGCGTCGACGGCTCCCTCCAGGGCCCCACCAAGGCGCCGCCCAAGGTGGGGGTGCCGAGCGGCTCCGGGAAGCACCGGGAAATCAGCCTGGTGCGGCAGGCAGGGCGCTGGTGCACGAGCGTCACCAAGCTCGACTACGTCACGGTGCGCGAGCACGGCATCCGCATCGCCGGCGAGCCGCCGAGAAAGCGCCTCGACAGCCGCCTCCAGAAGAGCGTCGGCGCCTGGAGCCTGCGTGCCGCTGCGCCGAGGAAGGGGACTGACGGAGACTGGGTCCAGCAGCTCGTTCTCGCCCCGGCGGGCACCACGCCGCGATAGCGGGACGCACACAAGGCGCATGGCCGCCCTGGTGCCGTCGTGCGTTGAGCGCGGAGGCCTCCAAACCGTTTGGAGGCCTCGCCCTTGGCAATGATGGGCCCGGTGCGCATGATGCAGTCATTGCATCGGGTGAATCTCTACTGCCTGCTGCTAATGCCTCCTCCCTACTCCCTGGGCCAGACCCGGCCGCCGCCCGGCGGCAGGGCCTGGCCCCCTGTGTTTGCGTGCTCCTGCCGGTGTCGGGCGCCGCAAGCCCCTCACGCCCTGAGCCGCAGCCTGTCGAGGATCGGCGCGAGCGGCGAGGTCCGTACCGCCGCTTTCGGCTCGGACCGCTGCGCCAGCGTCATGGCGAGGGTGCGGAACTGCTGGGCGGCCCGCGCCTTGCGCGAGCACTCCTCGATCATCTGGCCGTTGTTGGCGGCCAGCCCGAAGGTCTCGCTGTCGTACTCGATGACCAGCTCGGGACTGACCTCCAGGGCCGCCGAGAGATCCTCCAGGGCGATATCGTGGCGCCTGGGCCGCTTGGCCATGTTGACCACCAGATGCGGCGGCTTGCCCGTGGGCCGGCTTGCCTCCAGGAGATCCACGAGGTTCCGGGCGTTGCGCAGGTTGGCAAGGTCGGGCGCCGCGGTGATGACGATCTCGTCCGCCTGCACCAGCACCTGCCTGACCCAGGGCGTCCACAGGTGGGGCAGGTCGGCGGCCACGAACGTGGCGTGCTGGCGCAGCGCGTCCAGCACGGCGCCGCAGGCGCCGGGGGAGATGTCGTAGTCGCGGTCGAGTGCCACCGGCGCGGCCAGGATGCTGAGGCGCTGCGAGCATCTGGTGAGCAGACGTTCAAGTGCGGCCTCGGTGAGGCGCTCCGGGGCCTGCAGGGCCTCGGCGATGCCCTGCACCGCCTCCTGGTTGAAGTCGAGGCCGGCCGTGCCGAAGGCGAGGTCGAGATCGGCGACGACCACGTCCGATTTCAGGACCTCCGACAGCGCCCACGCCACGTTGTGGCAGACCGTGCTCGATCCCGTGCCGCCTTTGGCGCCGATGAAGGCGATGACGCTGCCGGCGCTGCCGCCGCCCGCGACCTCGCAAACGCCGGCGACGGCATCCGCGATCTGCGCCGGCGAGACCGGCGCGATCAGGTACTCGCCGACGCCGCGGTGCATCAACTCGCGGTACAGCGCGATGTCGTTGAGATGGCCGATCAGGATCAGCCTGGTGGCCGGGTCGCAGCGGCCGGTGAGGGCGTCGAGCCTGGCCAGCAGCAGCGGCCGTGGCAGGCTCGTCTCCACCACCAGGACGCTGGGTACCCGATCGGCGGCGCAGTCCGCGACCGCGGCATCTATGCCGCCGGTGCTCACCTCGACCTGCGCCTTGGCCAGGCGCCGATCCGCGCCCGCCAG